>CAYQTZ010000242.1:0-4879 GCA_964420565.1 uncultured Hyphomicrobiales bacterium | reverse complement strand
ATATTCTGCGGGGAAGATGCGGGGAAAATACACAAAAAATAAAGAGCAACTATTTGTAAATCAAATAATTGCCCTTAAACTCAGTGCCCAGAACAAGACTCGAACTTGCACGGGGATTATTCCCCACAAGGCCCTCAACCTTGCGTGTCTACCAATTCCACCATCTGGGCGAATATATTTGTCTTTTTACGTTTTTGTAATTCTTACGTTCCAATGAAATATCTGAAAATTTCAAGATGCAAATATATAAAAAAATTACTGGGGTGTATTTCGATTATAATCTGTTTATTCAACTCTAATACATTTTCATTTGCTCTCCAATGGTAAGTTTTTCACAGTATTTACATTTCAGTGATATAGGGGAAGCAGCAACTACCTTAAAGCAAGTGGTTATTTTTTCATGGTTCGTGATGCACTGTGGATTGAAGCATTTAACGATTCCTATGATCTCATGCTCAAATTAAGACCTGTAAAATTCAAATACACTGATTGGTATTTAGATCAGCATCCAAAGATCACGGATAGATTCTATTATAATTTCATCGCTCAGGAATATGCTGAAGTATTTCCTGAATCCGTAAAAGGAAGCGGCGAGTATTTAGAAAGCGGCGAAGAAATCCTGCAGATGGATTCCTATAACGCCCAAATCGTTACTATCAAAGCCGTCCAAGAGCTTATCAAAGAAAATGAGGTGCTAAAACAAGACAACGAGCAACTTCAGCAGGAAATTGATAATCTAAAACAGCAGTATCAAATGCTATTCAAAATGGTTTCTGATCTGAAAAATGATAGAGAGCAACCCGTGATCAAAGTATCTGAAACGAAGTAAAAAAACCATAGATGTACCATATCTGCATGGTATGGCACATCTAACTAATGTCATGTCAACTTAATAAACAACAATCAAGAATGATTGTTCTACTGAAGAAACCTACTTTTATTAGATCAATCATTCCTGATTGATTGACGATTAATATTTGACATGACACTAATATATCTTTACTTAATGTCTTTTAGCTGCTGTTTTATTAATTCTATTTCTTCTCTTAGAATTTCAATCTCGCTTTTCTGGCTTTCAATTGTTTCGTTCTGTTCCTGAATGGCTTTGACGAGGACGGGGATCAAATTATCGAGGCAAACTCCCCATAAACTTACAGATTCATCTTCGGGCTTACATGCAGCTTCAGGGATTATTTCATAAAGTTCCTGAGCTATGAATCCGATAGTTTCTTCGCCATCTTCCAGAATCAGCTCGCCAGTTTCTTCATCGAAGTGAGAAGAGTGGTGGTAATAGCTCTTTGGCTTTAATTTTAATAGATCAACCAAACCATATTCCATAGTTCTGAAATTACTTTTAATTCTTCTGTCAGAATAAGTAGTCCACAAGTTTGCCCTTGCTCTACCTACACTATTTGTAGCACTATTAGTTATTTGCAAAGCATAATCATTAGTCGTTGTGTTAATAGTAAGTTGGCTGCTGCTTTGTAAATAGACATCCCCATAGAATCTTCCTGCATAACCTGACGAAGAATACCCATAAATAGCAGCTTCTCCAGATTCATCAGCATAACCATAAACGCCATAAGTGCCACTTCCTATAATACCATAATTATCACTGGCACCATCTTCGTATCTACCATAAATCCCATAGCTTGAGCTACCTATATAACCATAATTGCCTGATGGATCATATCCATAAATAGCTATGGGACCGCCGAGATAAGCATATTCTCCATTTACGTTTTCTGCATATATAGCTTTATCACCAGAGCTTGCAGCGTAACCATATACGCCATAATTTGAATTACCAAGAAAGCCATAGTTATCGCTATCGCTATGATAACCAAGTACTCCAGGATATTTTTCATCATAATCTGCTCCTGGGGCATCAGTAGAGGCACTCCATCCAAGCACACCATAATCTTCATTTCCAAGCGAGCCGTAATTCCCGTTTGTGTCATATTCTCCGTAAACGCCACAAAAAGCTCCAATATAGCCATAAGTAGAGAATGATTCATGCTTACCATAAATAGCTGCCGAGAAAATTGGATTTTCTGTAGAACCATAAATACCATGATAGCCACCTATATAGCCATTAGTAGTCTGTTCAGAATTAACACCATATACGGCATAAGATTGATTTGCAAGCACGCCGAAATTGCCACTTGAATTATGCAAGCCAACAACACCTGCATATTGAGCTTCATATGATGTTCCAGGGGCAATATCTGTGTTACTGATACCACCAACACCTGTATTATCTGCTCCCAAAAAACCGACATAGTCATTGCCATGAATTCCTCCAACACCAACATATTCAGCAGTTTCTGAATATCCAAAAACACCTGAAAGTTGATGACCAAGAGCACCATAATTTCCATTTGATGAGTATTCACCATAAACGCCATAATCTTCACTACCTAAGTAGCCAAAATTTGAGGAACCGAAGTCAAAACCGAACATTCCATAATCTTCAGTACCGATATATCCATAATTATTAGAGTATGTATGATGTCCGTAAACGGCTATACTGGTTTGGTTTACCGCTCTTCCCTGAATTCCATAATTTTCAGAACCGAGGTAACCCCAATTGCTGTTTGTTGCATTCAATCCAAAAACACCGAAATCATCAGAAGCGAGATATCCGTAGTTATCTGAACTATGATCGTATCCATAAACTCCGTAATCTTCTGTTCCGAGATGACCGTAATTACCTGTATATTCATGATTGCCAATAACTGCAATATTTGTTTGATTAATGACTCTACCCTGAACGCCAAAATCTTCATTTGCGAGGTATCCTCTGTTTCCAGATGAAAGGTGATATGCATATACACCATGAACACTTCCAGCTAAATAAGCAAAATTTCCCGAACTCAAATCTTCCCCATAAACTCCTGCCTCTTGTGCAATTGCCTCACTTCCGTTGTATCCCAAAATCCCAATATAATCATCAGTTTCATCGCCTGATGTACCATTTCCGTAAACTCCTCGAACACCATGGTCATCTGTACTAGAACCACTTACGCCAAAAGTACTACCTCCGAGTAATCCATAGTTGCCACTAGCGCTATGCCCAGAAACGCCATACGACAAAGTACCAATCGAACCATAATTACCACTGGTACTATGACTCCCAAAAACACCTTCATCAGATGTACCCAATGCTCCAGTATTCCCACTTGTGCCATGCTCGCCATAAACGGAATTAGTGCTACCGGAAAGATAAGCAATACCACCAGTAGAATTTCCACCAAACACGGCATAAGCATCGGTTGCTAAACCAGCATAATGTCCATTACTGCTCATTCCATAAACACCCCAATCTTTGTTTCCAAGGAAACCCCAATTCTGAGAGTCAAAATGATAGCCAAGCACACCTGCATATTGATTGTCATAAGTTTCACCTGAAGACTCATCTGTTCTATTAACTCCGAGTACACCATAGGTGCTATTTGCTAATACCCCATAATTATAAGAAACGTTATCTATTCCTTTTACACCTTCGCTATTGGAAGCAAGCTCAGCATAATACAACGCAGTATTATGGCTAGCATATACAGCCGCCCCATCAATATTTTCTGTTATAGCCAGAATACCACCATCTGCGTCATCATCTCCTACAGCATATAATCCATAGCCGGATGGTCTGTCGGAATAGCCATATAAGCCATCATAAGAAGAGCCGACTGTACCGAAAGTCTCACCATTGTTATACTCTCCATAAACTCCTGCTCTATCCATGCTTATTCCGGATGAGCCATCATATCCGAGCTCACCATAAACATTACGGGTAGAATTTGTTCCTCGGATAGCCGAAGCATTTAGATTTTCCTGAGTTACATGAAATGCGGGGAATGCTGTTGAGACAGTTCCAGAAAATGGAAGAACGAAGCCGGAAGGCAATCCAGGTGTCCACGAAGTGCCACTCCAAATCAAGCTCTGACCGAGATTTGCTCCCATTCTGTGTAAATCTACTGCACGAATGGAGCCATCAATAATTTTATCAGTGTTTATCGTATTATTTCGAATTAAAGGATCGGGATAAGTCCCTATTAAATCTCCTCCGGCAGCATCACCCGAAGCAATATAGTTTTCATCAGCATGATCTCCCCAGCCATAGGCACTATTCCAATTATTATAGTTGGCAATAGTTATGCTTCCAGCAACGCTTGCTGCAAATATTGGATCGGTCTCTGTATATTCGGTAAGGTAACCGGCAAGAGCATGATCTCCCCAGCTATGTGCTTCGTCCCAGTTATCAATATCTCCTTCTGTAACACTCGATGATGGACTTGCAGTGAAATAAGGATCTGTTTCTTCTGAACTAATATCCTCTGGTGCCCAAGCAGACCCATCCCATATTAGTGCTTGTCCTGAAGTAGCTCCTTGCTGAGCTATCCCCAAAGCATTACCAAGAATACCAGTTCCAGTAAGTGTCGCGTCTGATACCACAGATTGAGTTCCCCAATTATCGCCAACTCCCTCGCCACCTTCGTCAGTAGCGGGAGCCCATTGGGAGCCATTCCATTTTAAAACCTCCCCTTCGTTGGCTCCCATATCATCAATATCACCCCCAGATAAAGAACCGTCAATTACATTATCGCTGTCAATAACATCATCAGCGATTTCCAGATCAGAGAAAGTCCCTGTTACCTCTCCTTCAGCTACCGAACTGCCTGTAAGGTATCCTTCTGTGGAATGATCTCCCCAACCATGAGCAGTGTTCCAATCAGTAATATCATCGCCAGTTATTCCTGAGGCTGGCGATGCTGTAAATTCTGGGTCGGTCTCTGTATATTCTGTCAAGTATCCTGCAAGAGCATGATCTCCCCAACCATGAGCAGTGTTCCAATCAGTAATATCATCGCCAGTTATT
>CAYQTZ010000241.1:0-4896 GCA_964420565.1 uncultured Hyphomicrobiales bacterium | reverse complement strand
GACAGAAATGATCCTTACCAAATCGGAATTTGGTAAGGAGGGAGCACATAGGACTTCTCCTCTTCGTAAGAGAGGATCGAGGGGTGTTTCCACTCAATATATCGGTTGTATTTCGTAATGTTCATTAAATTAAGTGTTATAGAAATTGTTCAGCTTAGCTCTCGCTTCATATTCTCAAAAATTTCCTGTTGGTTCAACGTTGTATTTTTAACATCGCGGGACATAAACATATACATAGCAGGTATTATGTATAAAGTAAGCACAGTAGAGAAAAACATACCACCTACAACTGCTAAACCAAGCGATTGCCTGCTGCCGGCAGATGCTCCCAATGATAGTGCTATTGGCAGAATGCCAAGTATGGTTGACAGCGCTGTCATCAGAATAGGTCTGAATCTGGCAACGGCCGCGCTGTGGATGGCTTCAAATTTATTCAGCATCAAATTCCTTTTTCGCTGATTGGCGAATTCTACAATCAGAATACCGTTCTTTGTTACTAAGCCGATTAATAAAATTATACCTATTTCACTGAAGATATTCAGCGATTGGTTGAAATACCAGAGTGTAAATAGTGAACCAGCCATAGCAAGTGGCACTGTGATAAGTATGATAAGTGGATCAATAAAACTCTGGAACTGAGCGGCAAGCACTAAAAATATCAGAATTATTGATAGCAAAAAGACAAACATCAAGCTCGAAGAACTTTCCTGAAAATCTCTGGACTGCCCGGCGAGAGCTGTATGAAAATCAGTGGGCAGTACTTTTTCGGCAACCCTGTCGAGTGCCTCTATTCCGTCGCCAATTGTTGCCCCTGGCACTGTACCGCCGGAAATTGTAGCAGATATATAGCGATTGTATGTAAAAACAGAAGATGGGGCGATATCTTCTTTGATTTTTATTACATTTTCAATAGGTATTATATCCCCGGCATTATTCCGAACATACAATGATTGAATATCTGCTGGCTCGTCCCTGTCTTTTCTCATGAACATAGCGTTTACTTCGTATTGCTTGCCTTGCATTATGAAATAGCTTATCCGCTGTCCGCTTAGTGAGAGCTGAAGTGTTTGGGCTATATCCATAGTTGAAACCCCGAATTGTGAGGCTCTGTCTCTATCTATTTCAATAACTATCTCAGGCTTCCTCACTTTCAGATCAGCATCAACAAATTTGAGTATAGGTTCTTTTTTTGCTTCTTCCAAAAATTCAGGAAGGATAGAAACCAATGTATCAATATTTGGTGCCAATAATACGTATTGCAGTGGCTGACCGCCGAATCTGTCGCCAATAGTCGGAGGCTGAAAGGGGAAAACTCTCACACCCCTGATTTTATCCATATCTTTGGCTATTGCCTGAAATATCTCTTGCTGGGATCTTTCTCTTTCTTCGGGATCTTTTAGATAAACAAGCTCTATCCCAAGATTCACAGGGTCTATTCCTGACAAACTCGGAGATACTATGCTATAGAATCTATTGCCTTCGGGAATCGCTTCCTGAAGATATCTGTCCAGTTCGTTCATATAATGCTCTGTGAACTCAAACGAGGATCCTTCTGGAGCAAGAACTGGTATTCTGATGTTCGATCTGTCTTCGATTGGTGCTAACTCTGAGTGCAGCAAACTAAAAAATATTGCTGTCAGTACAACTATAGCAAATAAAGCCGGAAATACTAACCATTTGTATTTCAGAAAATTACTCAAGGAGTTGGAGTAAACTTCATTCATTTTTAAAAATATTGGTTCAGTAATTCGATAAATGAAGTTTTTCTTTTCGTTCTGTTGTAATTTTAGCAATCGCGAACACATCATAGGCGATAATGTCAAAGCAACAAAAGATGAGATGATAACAGCACCGGCTACAACTATGGCAAACTCATTGAATAATCTGCCCGTTAACCCACCAAGAAACATCAATGGCATGAAAACAGCCGCAAGTGTTATTGTAGTTGAAATAATTGCAAAAAATATTTCGTTCATGCCTTTATATGCCGCTTTCATTGGCGACATTCCCTGATCTATCTTGCTGTAGATATTTTCCAGCACTATAATAGCATCATCGCAGACAAGACCTATGGCAAGTATTACTCCCATCAGAGTTAATACGTTAATTGTTATACCTGCTATATACATAATAAAAAATGTGCCGATTATTGATACTGGTATGGCAATGACGGGTACTATTGTTGACCGCCAGTTTCTCAGGAATAGGAATATGATAAGAGAAACTAATATAAGTGCCGTGAAGACTGTTTCCTGCACTTCACTTACTGCTTTGCGTTCAAATTTTGTAAAATCAAAACCTATTTCTAAATAATAATCTTCTGAAAGTTCGTTTTTTAGTTCATCGACCCTTAAATAAAATTCATCAACTATCTCTATTGAATTTGCTCCTCGCTGTGGCATAATCCCCAGAGCTATTACGGGATGCCCAGAGCTCTTAGCTCGGCATATCCAACATCAGACAGACGCACAAAATTGCCGTTCCGCTGTTTGATTATTAAATTATTGAACTCCTCTGGTGTTTTCATCAATCCCATAGTGCGAATACCAAGCTCGGAGTTATTCCCTTCGATTCTTCCGGAGGGGAGCTGAATATTTTCGCTTTTAACGGCTGCGAATACGTCAGCGGCGGTTAAATTATTTGAGAATAATCTATATGGATCAAGCCACAATCTCATCGAATAATCTTTTGGGCAGAAGATTTTGACCAAGCCAACACCTTTTATTGTCTGCAATCTGTCCTTGATATGATTTTCAACGACATCACCCACTTCGAGCATGCTTTTTGTATCAGATTCTACAGTCAGTATAACAATTGGATTCGCATTAGCATCCATTTTTTCAACTACAGGTGGATCAACGTCCTTAGGAAGATATTTGATGGATTTCGAAACCCTGTCGCGTATAGTATTTGCGGCTTCTTCTAAATTCATATCCAGTTCGAATTCAATTCTTATAGTGCTGACTTGTTCGGTAGAAATTGACGAGAGAACTTTAATACCCTCTGCCCCGCTTATTGCATCTTCTAATGGCTCAGTAACTTCCGATTGAATAGTCTCCGGATCAGCTCCTGTATAAATAGTCTGAACAGTAACTATCGGTGGATCAACTTCAGGATATTCCCTAACTCCGAGATTTGTATAACCCACAATACCAAAAACAAGTATCAAAAGCGAATATACTATCGCCTGAATAGGTTTATCTATACTATTTGAAGACAGACTCATTGTGAATACCTGATTATTTTATTCTATGATTTTTGCTACAGACACGGCTGTTCCGGGAGCAATTTTTAGCAGATTGGTCGTTATCACTGTATCTCCGTGCGATATTCCGCTTAGAATCTGAGCAGAACTTTTATTCCTTATCCCGATATCTACACTGCTTTCCACTACAATGCCATCTTTAAGCAGATAAACGGAATAGCCCTTCATCGTAGGTATCAGACTATTCGTAGGCACATAGATAGATCTGTCCATATCGCTTATTGCAAGGTGAACTTTGACCGAAGCGCCGGGTTTCAGCTTCCCTTTGGGATTGGGAGTCACTGCTCTAACCATTATAGTTCTCGTTTTGCTGTCTATGCTGGGCTGAACAGCAGTTATCTTAGCGTTATAGATTTCATTATTGGCTAAAGTAGTAAAATCTATCATTTTATTTTTTAATTCGGCAGAAAAGTATTTCTCAGGGAGAGCAAAATCAATATATACATTAGATATATCAAATAAAGTAGTAAGGGTCGTCTTTGGATCTATCAAAGCACCGGGACTGACGTGTCTGATGCCAATAATACCTGAAAATGGAGCTTTGATTTCTGTTTTATCGAAAATTGTATTTAGGTATTTAGTCCTTGCTTTTATTACGTTTAGTTTTGTTTCTGATTCATCTATCAACTGAGCGGAAGCACCGCCATTATCAAAAAGTACTTTATTACGTTTTAATGTTTCAAAGGCAAGCTTTTCTTCATGAGCAAGCTGTTCGAGTTCAGATAGTATCTCTCTGTCGTCTAATTTGAATAGCAGACAGCCCTTTCTAATATATGAACCTTCGGCAAAATGAATGCCTGTAATTTTTCTGTTTAGTTCGCCGTAAATATCTACTTTCTCTACTGCTTTGACAGAGCCCATTACATCTACTTCAAATTGAGGGATAGTATCTTTGGCTATATAAACATCGGTAAGTATGGGCACTGGCCTATGAATTGATGTCGTAGGCGCATTAGTGCCGTCAATTAGAAATATTTTAACTAAAATAAGCGCAACTATTATTAAAATGGATAGAGTTAAGTAGAATATTCTTCTCATGGTATAATTACATTTATTAAAAAATAGGTCATATTCAAAGTATTATTGATAACCAATCTTTATATAATAGCGCGGTTATAGTTAATAACAAATAACCATACCCAATAAATTTTAATTTAATATAATTTAAAAGAAAAAACAAGAGTAAAGCAACAAATTATTTTATTCTTGATCACTCGCAAAAAGTGATGTATTATCATAAACAATATAATATAGAGAGAGTTATCAATAATATTGCTCAGACACCTTAAAGAATTGCCACATATTGAATTATTGATTAATTATAAGATTTGCTTATAGTTCAAACACTTAGATATGATCTTTAAGAATTTGAAGAGTATTCTCACCTTATCCCGAAGAGTCTGTGTGATAGATATAAGTAAAGCATTGAAATAGACCTTAAGCTGATCCCACCCCAGTGGTCTTGCCCCGACAGATTGGGATCTATGACAAGAGGGGGACTTTTATCATACGTCCCCGATTTGTAAGAGGGGATTGAGGGGTGTTTCCATTTTATAGCATTCAGCGGTCAGCATTTGGCATTCAGCGTAAGAGCATGACAACATTGGACTTCCCCGCTTGGTAAGAGGGGA
>CAYQTZ010000240.1:0-4917 GCA_964420565.1 uncultured Hyphomicrobiales bacterium | reverse complement strand
ATAGCTGAAAATATTATCGGTCATAATTTTCAGTAAGATAGAGAATATAACCTTAGTAAACAAGAAGCAAAATTATACTTACTTGATTTTTGGTATATGCAATGCGGTCCATGCGTTCAAGCTATTCCATATTTGAACGAATTGAAGAAAAAGTATGGAAAAAAGGGATTACAAGTACTGGGCTTAGATTTATATGATGGTGGCGAAAAGAAAAAGCCGTCCTTAAAAAGATTTATTGAAAAAGCAGAAATTGATTATCCGGTCATTATTATTGAACCGAAAGATGTTGATAATTATCATGTAACATCATGGCCTACTATTTATTTATTAGATAAAGACAAAAAGATAATATATAAATCAAGAGGTTTTTCAGAAAAAAAATTCACAGATACATTAGAAACGATCATTAAAGAATATTTGAAAATAGAAGAATAAACAGTGGAAATACTTGAGAAAATATTAATCATCTTCTTTCTTTTAATTTTTTCAAATATAAATATATTCCCCCAAACCCAACTCTCCCTCTCCTTCTCACAAACGGCTGTGGAGGATTGGAAGCAGGGGAAGAGGCTGACTTTTGAGATCAGTAATTCTTTAGATTCTAAGTTGAACTTCAAAATAGATACTTTATGTGTTCAAATCAATCTAAAGTATGATATTGGTCTGCTGCTTGATAAAAGTGAAAAGAACGAGAAAGATCATTTGATGCCGACAGATAATAATTTATTTGGCGAGATTGTGCTGAAATATCCATTGAATTTTGGAACGTTTGAAGATATGACAAAATGGACTATTGATTTTGATAACGAGTTTCAAATAAAAATATGGAAGTGGTTTGGCGTGCTTGCCAAAATAAAGGTATTTTATGATGAGAGCAAATCATTGAATACACAATATAATCAATCCCCCTCTTACCAAGAGGGGGGGGTTAAAACATTATATTTCAATAGTTTACTCCCTCCCTTACTCGTAAGGGAGGATCGGGGAGGGATCGTTTTGATAAATTTGATTCACAATCTTTGTAACTTTCTTATTTAGAGTTATGTGATAAAGAGTTCTGAGATTATATCAGCTTTGCAGCATGATCCCAGTTCGCGATATCCCAGAATTTCTCTATGAACTGAGGTCTGGCATTGCGATAATCAATATAATAAGCATGCTCCCAGACATCAATAGTCAGGATCGGTTTTTTGTTCATCGTAAGTGGTGTTCCTGCATTTGAAAGCTGAAGGATCTCCAGTTTGCTATCCTTACCTTTTGCTAACCAAGCCCAACCAGATCCGAAAAGTGTAGCGGCAGCAGTCGAAAATTTCTCTTTGAAGCTATCGAATGAACCGAAAGCTGCATTTATCTCGTCGAGTAGTTTGCCGGTTGGTTTTCCGCCACCATTTGGCGAGAGGCAATTCCAGAAAAATGTATGGTTCCATGTCTGAGCGGCATTATTGAACACACCACCTTCGGAACCTGTGATGATACCTTCTAAGTCCATACTTTCGTATTTAGTTCCTTCGATCAATTTGTTTAAATTATTGACATATGCGGCATGGTGTTTGCCATGGTGATAGTCAAATGTTTCTTCAGATATTATTCCTTTTAGCGCATCTTTTGCGAATGGCAGTTCTGGAAGTTCAAATTTCATTTTTTTCTCCTGATATTTATTAATAATACTTTCCTCGCTAAGCGAGGATATATATAATTGTTTTTATTAATAGGTTTTATTTGCTATTCTTTTCATTTTAAATAAAAAACGATATATTATGGAATTTGTTGTTAACTTAACAACTCTTAAGATATAATAATGAGAATTATTATGGAAGCCGTACTGTTCAGATTCGATTTTCAGAATAAGTGTTTTTAACTCAATAATGGGATTTTGCAATGGTCTCCTAACGTATTTCGCGGCGAAATAGAAGACTCCTTGCAAACTAAAGATTCGCTATTAATAACTGAGGAATAAAGAAAAGAATTTACACAGCCGAAAATAGGTTTATTCTCGGTTGTGTAATAAATTCTGATTATTAATTTGCTTTCCTGCGTTTTATAGAGATATATTTTGGTTCTGTATGATCTTCGATAGTTTCTTTTGTAATGATACATTTTGCGATATCTGTCATATCTGGCAGATAGAACATAATTGGTATCATGACCTCTTCAATGATAGACCTCAAAGCTCTTGCACCGGTTTTGCGTTCCATTGCTTTCCTTACAATAGCTTTCAGGGCATCTTCTTCAATTTCTAACTTCACGCCTTCCATAAGAAAAAGTTTTTCATATTGCTTCACCAAAGCATTTTGTGGCTCGGAAAGTATGCTTAACATAGCGTCTTCTGATAGTTCCTCTAAAGCTCCAATTACGGGTAATCTGCCTACAAGCTCAGGAATAAATCCGTATTTTATCAGGTCTTCTGGATTTGATTTCTTTAATATCTCATAATTTTCTTCAATAATATCTTCAATATTGGCAGTAAATCCAATAGTAGAAGTTCTGAGCCGCTGGGCGATGATCTTTTCGAGACCCTCGAATGCTCCGCCACAAATAAAGAGGATGTTCTCTGTGTTAATATATAACAAGGATTGCTCTGGATGCTTTCTGCCGCCTTTTGGTGGAACGCCAGCTATAGTGCCTTCCAATATTTTAAGTAATGATTGCTGGACTCCCTCGCCTGAGACATCTCTGGTAATACTGCGTGATTCACTTTTGCGTGTGATCTTGTCAATTTCGTCAATATATATTATTCCGCGTTGTGCAAGCTCTATATTATAATCTGCTGCTTGTAGCAAAGTAAGTATTACGGTTTCTACGTCATCGCCTACATAACCTGCTTCTGTTATCGTAGTAGCATCGGCAATAGCGAATGGTACTTTCAGAGTTCTCGCTAATGTGCGTGCAATTAGAGTTTTCCCTGTACCTGTGGGACCGAGCATTAAGATATTGCTTTTCTCAAGCTCCACTTCTTCATAGCCCTTTACTGTATTATTAGGTGAAATTCTTTTATAGTGGTTATATACAGCCACAGAAATCATTTTCTTAGCATAATCCTGACCAATAACGTATTTATTCAGTTCGTTCAGTATTCTTGATGGTTTGGGCAGATTAGCTTCGTTGGCTATAGATAATTTATTAATTGCTTGTCTTCTAATAATATCTTTAGATAAATTAACACAAATATCACAAATGTAAATACTATTAGGTCCTTCTATGAGCGATTCTACTTCATTCGAACTTCTGCCACAGAATGAACATTTAGCGTTTTTTGGTCTGTAAAGTACTTTTTTTCCCATTGATCCAATCCGTTATTATAGTTATACTTATTTATCTTTTTCTTCGCTATTATCTTTGCTATTATCTTTGCTCTCTGCTATTGGTTTCGCAGCTTCTGGTGCACGCTCCATGATTTTATCAATAATACCGTATTCCATAGCTTCTTCTGGGGACATATAATAATCGCGGTCGGCATCTTTTTCAATTTTCTCTACAGTTTTACCAGTGTGCTTAGCAGTTATCTCAAAAAGCATTTTGCGTATTCTCAGCATTTCTCTGGTATATATCTCTATGTCGGTTGCCTGTCCCTGGGTGCCTCCCAATGGTTGATGCATTAGTATTCTGGAATGTGGCAGTGCGTAGCGTTTGCCATTGGTGCCGCCGCAAAGCAGTACCTGAGCCATAGAAGCTCCCATCCCCATACATATTGTAACAATATCATTTTTTACAAATTGCATAGTGTCGTAGATAGCAAGACCGGCGCTCACACTTCCACCCGGGGAATTAATATATAAATTAATATCCTTATTCGGGTCTTCGCTGGCGAGGAAAAGAAACTGAGCGATTACGAGGTTCGCCATATAATCATCTATCGGCTGTCCGATGAAAATAATATTTTCTTTAAGCAAACGTGAGTAAATGTCATAAGAACGTTCGCCACGGCTTGTCTGCTCAACGACTATCGGTACTAATTGATTTTGCATTTCGATCCTTTCTGAAATTCTGAAATTGAAATTTATTTGTTATAAAACTGTAAATAATAAACGAATAAGTAAGGAATAGAGTTTAATTTGTTTTTTTGTTGGGGTAACGCATTTAAGCAATATAAGATTAATATAAGGATCAAACACCCCAATAGTCATGACCCAGATTTTATAAAACAGTGCAGAGAACATTCAGTATGCCGTTTTGGTACATAAATTGCAAATATAGATTTACAAGAAAGAAAAAATAATTTGTATAAAGACATTTTAAAGGAATAACATGGAAGTAACTCAAATCAAACATAGTCCGCTATCTGGCTTTGATGCCGACGCAGTCAAGACTTTCGAGGCATTACAGGGTGTATCCACTAAACAGCAATCCGAAAAAGTTGAGCCATCTTCGCAATCATGGAAGAAAAAAATTCTGCTTGATGCATTAGATGTGTTGGAGAATAAAATGCAAGTGGATAATAAACACCCATTAAGCAGAGAAGATTACGCTCCAATAGAATCTTTCGAAGAAGCCTTGATAGAACTAAATTTCTTGAATGATTCTTCGTATAATAAAGATGCTTCGGCTGCTCAGGCAAATCTGAATCCCGAATCCATATTAGAGCTTTTTGCTGAGGAGAGGTCTTTCTTTAAGGCAGTGTAATTTTTAGTGAAACCAATGAGAAGCCCATCAATTCAATTTTTTTGAACTGATGGGTTTTTGCATTCAGGTGGCAGCAATTATCGGTCAGCGTAAGAGCATGATTATATTATACTTCCCCGCTTAGTAAGAGGGGATCGAGGGGACTTTTATCTAACTTCCCCGCTTAGTAAGAGGGGATCGAGGGGTGTTTATGAAAAATATAACCGATTCATTCTTAATTCGTAATTGATCCAACACCCCATAACCTCCTCTTACAAAAATGGGAGCAATATAAAAGTCCTACTCTTGCAATGCTCG
>CAYQTZ010000239.1:0-4922 GCA_964420565.1 uncultured Hyphomicrobiales bacterium | reverse complement strand
CACCCCCTCAATCCCCCTCTTAAAAGAGGGGGAGGTTAATATATTACATATCAATACCTTACTCCCTCCCTTGCGTAGTAGAGACTGTGTGATAGCCCCTGAAAACTCAAGAATTGATCCCCCTTGTGTTCCCCCTTAAAATTAAGGGGGATTTTCCGTGCTTACTCCCTCCCTTGCGTAGTAAGGGAGGGCCGGGGAGGGATCGTTTTTATTGCAATTTTTCACAATATTTATACACCATCACACAGTCTCTTTTGTGATTTCATTAGTTTAATCTTTGTACTGATCTCTGAATTTCATATTCTTTGCATTAATTATCATTTTTTTTCGTCTGATAATTATCAGTACTGTTAATTACAATACATTTGCTTCCTACTATTAGCAAATGTGATCAAATAAAAAGATTTGTATAATATTTATTATAGAATATAATGTCGAAAAAAATGTTTATAGTATCGAACAGATTACCTGTAAGCGTAACTAAAGTTTCTTCCAAGATTGAATATAATGAAAGCGTTGGGGGGCTCGCCACCGGGTTGAGTTCTTTATATAAAGATTATGGCGGAAAGTGGATTGGCTGGCCAGGAATCACGAATAATGAAATCACAAAACACCAAAAAGAAGAAATTGAAAGCACGCTCGATAAAGAGCATTGCAAACCGGTATTTCTTACAAAATCTGAATATGATCTATACTACAATGGGTTCTCGAATGGTACGCTATGGCCTCTTTGCCATTATTTCCCCCAAAATATTGATTTGAATGACGATTACTGGCTTATGTACAAAAAAGTCAACCAAAAGTTTGCCGATATTATTACAGAAAAAGTTGACGAAAATGATTATATCTGGATACAGGATTATCATTTAATGCTTCTCCCACAAATGCTCAGAGATAATCTGCCAAACGCTAAAATTGGATTTTTCTTACATATACCTTTCCCTTCGTCAGAAGTTTTCAGACAACTCCCATGGAGAGAAGAAATCTTAAGTGGATTGCTTGGCTCAGATCTGATCGGTTTCCATACTTATGATTACGTGCGGCATTTCCTCTCTTCAGTAAGAAGGATGCTTGGCTACGATCACGCTTACGGCGACATAAAAACCGACCGCAATATTGTTCATGTAGATGCTTTCCCTATAGGTATTGATTACGAAAAATTCGCAAGGAGCAAGGACGACCCAAAGGTAATGAAAGAAATTGAGAATTTTCCAGAAAGAAAAAATAACAATAAAATAATACTGACTTTAGACAGATTGGATTATTCAAAAGGTATTCCGCTTAGATTGGAATCATTCAGACTTTTCTTAGATAAGTACCCCGAGTACCACGAAAAAGTCTCTATGATAATGCTTTCAGCGCCGTCTCGTACTGAAGTGAAATCTTATAAAGAATTAAAACAAAGAGTAGATGAATTAGTAGGCAATATAAACGGCGAGTATGGCAATATTGGCTGGACTCCTGTCAGATATCTATATCGGTCAGTACCCTTTGAAACAGTAGCCGCATTATATCAGCTTGGCGATATTATTATGGTAACCCCAATCCGTGATGGTATGAACTTAGTGGCAAAAGAATATATTGCTGCTAAACAAAACAAGCAGGGGGTGCTTATCATCAGCGAGACCGCTGGTGCAGCTCAGGAACTCGGAGAAGCGATCGTCGTAAATCCTGTAAATAAAAACGAAGTGGCTGACGCCATTAAGTACGCTATTGAAATGGACAGCGACGAAATCCTACATAGAAAATCTGTTATGCAAAACCGGATCAAGCGATACGACATAGAACGCTGGGCAAATGATTTCCTTGAAAAGCTGAATCATACTGTACATATTCAGGACACATTCCTTGCAAAGACATTAGTTACAAACATTGAAAATATAATATTAGAAGAATATAAAAGCAAAGAAAAAAGGGTGTTCCTGCTTGACTACGACGGCACATTAGTCGGATTTCACAAAAAACCACAAAATGCAAAACCTGATAAAGAAGTATATGAAATAATCGAAAAACTGACCTCCGACGAAAGAAACATTGTCTATGTTATAAGCGGAAGAGACAAAAATACTTTATCCGATTGGTTCGACGGCTTTGATATCAATATTGTTGCCGAGCATGGCGTCTGGATCAGAGACGATGACAAAGAATGGAAAACTATATTCCCCATCAATGATAGCTGGAAACAGGAAATAATACCTATAATGGAAATTTTCGTGGACCGCACTCCCGGATCATTCCTCGAAGAAAAAGAATACTCAGTTGTATGGCATTATCGCGGAGTTGATCCAACAATGGCTACTGTTAGAGTAAACGAACTAAAAGAAGTAATGGTCAATCTTACTCAGAATCTTAGCTTAGGGGTCCTCGATGGGAATAAAGTCATAGAAATAAAAAATTTGAACATTACAAAAGGATCTGCCGTCGAAGGTATCTTGCGAAATTTAAGACCCGATTTCGTTCTTTGCATTGGTGACGATGCTACAGACGAAGATATGTTTAAGGTGCTGCCAGAATATTCGCATTCCATTCGCGTCGGCATCACCCCTTCCAGAGCTAAATATAACGTAAAATCAGTAAAAAATGTACGCGCTTTTTTGAATAAATTTGAAGGATAATAATTTATTATGAACAGATTACAAGACTATATGGGTATCGTTGGCGACGAAATGATACATAAGATCTACCAGAAGACGAGAAAACTATACAACAAACACATTGTCCATGTTAATTCCACATCTCAGGGCGGTGGGGTAGCAGAGATACTACATTCCTTGGTACCACTATTAAATGATATAGGGTTAGATGCCGGCTGGCGTGTACTGCACGGCAACAGTGACTTTTTCAGTATCACAAAACAATTTCACAATGCCTTGCAGGGAGACCGGATAGAGCTTACCGATGAAATAAAAAAAGAATATCTTAGAGCTAACGAAGAGTATGCTATTTTTACTCATTTAGATCACGAAGTAGTGATAATTCACGATCCGCAACCCTTACCACTATCACAATTTTATTCAAAAAAACAACCATGGATATGGAGATGCCACATTGATCTATCTACTCCAGATCCAACTCTTTGGAACTTTCTGAAGAAATATATCTTGAAATATGATATCGTTATCGTTTCTCACGAAACTTATAAAAAAGATGACCTGCCAGTAGAGCAGAGAATTATTCATCCTGCTATAGATCCGCTAACTCATAAAAATATGGCAATAAGCGATGAAACTATCAGCACTTATCTCAAAGATTTTAATATCCCGACGGATAAGCCAATTCTAACTCAAATATCAAGATTTGACAAATGGAAAGACCCGATAGGAGTAATTGAAGTATTTGAAGAAGTCCGGAAAAAGATTGATTGCAGACTTATATTATGCGGCAGCATGGCTTCTGATGACCCCGAAGGCATTGAGATATTTGAAAACGTCAAGGAAAGAGCCGGCGATCTCTTAGACAGCAGAGATATTATTCTGATCACTGTAGAAAACAGCACTTTAGTAAATGTTCTGCAAAGAATATCTGATGTGATCATACAAAAATCCAAACGCGAAGGTTTTGGCTTAACAGTAACCGAAGCGCTGTGGAAAGGCACTCCCGTTGTTGCTTCAAATAAAGGTGGGTTGCCACTGCAAGTCAAGGATGGTGTAAATGGCTACCTTTTAGATCCTGATGACAACAATGGTTTCGCCGACAGGATCATTCATATATTAGAGAACAAACATCTGCGAAAAGAACTCGGCAATAAAGGCACGGAGCACGTAAGGCAAAATTTCCTTACTACGCGATTAGTGCTGGATTATCTGAATTTGCTCGAAGAGTTCTGTTAGAAATAATTAATAGTGATGATCACTCAAAATTTGTTCTATCCTTTAGATAGTCTGGTATCTCAGAGTATTTGCCAAGTACTTGCAAAAGTGCAGCAAAATCTTTGGGATACCCGGCTGAAAAGGTCATCTCTTCTTTTGTTTTGGGATGTATGAACTGCAGGGAGCGGGCGTGCATGGTTACGCGATTGATTATAGGAAGCTCCTCGGTCCCCTTTTTCAAATGGTATTTTCGCTTAACTGAGGATACAAGAAACTCTGAATTCATACCATATATACTATCCACCAGAAGCGGATGCCCTATCGCAGAGCAATGCACACGTATCTGATGGTGCCTGCCGCTTATCAGATCACATTCGATAAGAGTAGCGGTTTTATACCTCTGCAGAACCTTTATTTTTGTCAAAGATTCCTTACCGCGTGAGGAAGGAATGCTTTTCCCTTTGGCTGAGGGGTCCGTCATAATCGGTATATCAACTTCAAGATCGTTCCTCTGTACAATACCAGATACGATTACATGGTATAGCTTTTTAATATTATGATGCTCGAAAAGATCGTTCAGATACTTATGTGCTTCAGCATTTTTTGCAAAGATCATTATACCGCTTGTTTCTTTATCCAATCTATGCACTATGAATATTTTGCCATATTTTTCATCAAATATCGCTCTCAGATTAGGCAGCTCCGTATTCCAGCGGTCGGGTACAGAAAGCACATTTGCCGATTTATTAATTATCAGCAAATCTTCATCTTCAAAAATTATATCATAAAATTCATTCATATTAGTACTTTATCTTTCCGGCAGCGGACAAATATGTATTTCTCATCAGCATAGCAATGGTCATAGGTCCTACACCTCCTGGCACAGGAGTAATTGCTGCGGCTTTATCTTTTACATTGTCAAAGTCCACATCTCCGCATAAACGGTATCCCTTCTCTCTATCGGGCGCATCGACTCTGTTTACACCAACATCTATCACAACAGCACCTTCTTTAATCTGATCTGCTTTTATGGCTTCGGGAACCCCCATAGCAGCTATCAAGATGTCTGCCTGTCGAGTATATCTACCAATATCATCAGTGCCTGTGTGGCAA
>CAYQTZ010000238.1:4210-4930 GCA_964420565.1 uncultured Hyphomicrobiales bacterium | reverse complement strand
TGATAGGAAATAGCAAGATAAAGAAAGCCATATTCAGATTTATTATCGAAATTCGTCCATTGCTTAGCTATTCTCTGCAAATTCGAGAATTCGTTGTTCTCTAAATAAATTCCGCATAGCTTGGCAAATGCTTGTGTCAAAGATGATTGGTTGGTCGAATCCTTTTCCGCATTATCTATTACGTACTTGAATTCCATAATAGCACTATCCTGAATATCCAGAGCGGCGTAAGCATCGCCCAAAGATATATGGGCATTGTAATAATCAGGATTTAATTCAACGCTTCTCTGCAAATATACTTTTGCAGTGTCGGGTGAATTTGTATTTGCATAGCTGCTGCCAACAAAATACAGCACCTTGTAATCCAAAGTATCCTGGCAGTATTGCAAACGTTTCTCAAAGAAGTATTTGGAAAGATCATAATCCTTCTTGCTAAGCATCAGAATACCCAAAGAATACATCAAAGAGCATTGCGTTGTGTCTTGGTTTATCAGCTCTTTGTATGCATTAATACCAGTAGTGGAATCTGCGATTTTAAAAGCTGCAGTTGCCAATCGCTTCAACTGAGTTTCGTCGAGCTGCTTTGTTTGCTTGATGTCCTGATATAATCTCACAGAACCCTCGAAATCATTAATGTCATATAAACATTTTGCAAGCATCATCTTTGCTTCGGATTTTATAGAATCAGAATCATAGTTTTCAATGATGATCTTCAATTGT
>CAYQTZ010000238.1:0-4200 GCA_964420565.1 uncultured Hyphomicrobiales bacterium | reverse complement strand
AGCGATCTGGCAAATTTCCATCTGGTTTCGATATCGTCGGGACGGAATTTGAGATATTGATAGAATGAAGGGGCGGCTTCTTTGTACATCTTTGCCATATAATATATCTGTCCCTGCTGTCTGAAAGCACGTGCATTCTTTGGATCTCTTTTGGAAACTTCATTCCATTGAGCAAGTGACCTATTGAAAAGCTCATTATAAAGATCTTCGTCAGATTCTCTGTATGCCATTTGGAAGTAACTCTGAGCTAAATTAATACGTGCATTAATATTATCCTCATCTATTGACAATGCTTCTTCATAATTATTCTTTGCCAGCTCATATACTTTCTGAGCATAATAAAGATCGCCGAGAGCAACCCATGCATCAGCAATACTTTTATTCATAGCTCTGGCTTTAGTAATTATCAGCTCTGCTTTATCAAGAGAATCAGCTCGGATCAGAGCTTGCCCTAATTCTAAATAGCTACGTACATCGTCCTCTTCCTCATCAACAGCATCATAAAGCCATTCCATCGCTTTATCGTGCTTGCCTAATAGAGAATATGAGTAGCCTACTTTCCGCATGATATATGGCTCGCCCCCATCGATGTCGTCAGCTTTCAGATACATCTCTAAGGCCTTTTCTTTCATATCTAAATTCTCGTATATCTCACCTGCGAGCAAGTGAAGTCTCAAATTCTTTTTGTGCTCTTTAATAGCATCCGGAATAAACTTCGCAGCTTCATCATATTTTTTTTCTCTGGCAAGCTGTTCTACCTGATCTTTTGCAGATTGAGCATGGAGTAAACTTCCGCATAACACAATCGCAGCAACTATTATCAGAAAATGTTTCATCTTAATTCTTACCTCTCATCTATTAACTTGATTTTTGCATATCCCGGCACAATGCCGAATTCATTAAAATATCTCTGGCTTTGACCGCTTTTCGACAGGAATCTGCCTAAAGCGAGAAAACTTTCATTTTCTTTTTCACTTAAAAAGATATAATGGTCTATTATATAAGGATATAATCTTTGCAATATGTTCGCCTGGTGCACCACATGGGGGAAGATATATTTCCCTGTACTATCTATATAGCTTATTGCTAATGGCTTATACCGAGGATCTTTTACTATATTCGAGAAAAAGCCGATACCAATACTGTTCGGATTCTCCCTAATATACTGATTTACTGAATCTGCTGTAGGAAAAGTAAGTAAAGTCCTCTTATCCTTTTTATGAACAACTTTTTTGCCATCAAGTACCAAGGTCATGAAATTCGCAAATTCTGAAGACAAATTATTGGATATTACAAATTCCGGCTCTTCTTTTAATTTTGGATAAAAATCTTTCAGATATTTCCTCTTAGTCATAATTTCCACTATTTGGTTGTGGGTCAAAGTGTCTAAAGGATACTCTGGATGAGCATAAAACACTAAAGCGTCGCGGGCTATCACCATCTTGAAATAAGGCTCTACCAGATGTGCCTTCATTAGAGAATCTTCGTAATCAGAATAATCTCTACCGAGTCTTATCACATCGGCTTCCTTGGCCAATAACTTAGACAAAGCATCGCATGCGGTTGTTTTCTCTAACTCCAACTGATAGTTAATAAACAGCGAGTCAAACATCATAAGTGGCTTTTCCATTACTCTAACCAAAGATTGATCGAGATATGCCTCTATTGTCTTTTTCTCTCGCTGGTTTTGTTCCTGTTGGGGTTCCTGCTGCTTCTGTCCGCATGCAACGAGCAGTAGCATAGTTAAAGCTGCTATGTAGTATTTAGATTTCATCATCATTTCTTCTGTTATATCGTTTATACTTTTTATAGTTACTTTTGTAAAGGACAATGCGGTATATACCCCAGATCATGAAAACTACTCCCATTATCTGTGTCAGAAACCTATTCTCATTAGAATCTGGTATAGCTATTCCGCTTAAGAGAATTAATCCGACAACGATTATTAATCCGCGTACAGTGTAATTTATTATATGTAATATCAAAGTTTTTCTGCTATTTACTTATCTTAATGTAAAATTGATCGGGATACTGACCCATGTAGCTACTGGTTCCTGGTTCTGGATAGCCGGAGTAAACACCGATTCCATTACAGCTTTCACCGCAGCTTTGTTTAGCAGCTCCGAATCCGATTGCTGGACTACTGCTTTGATCGGCTTGCCATCTTTTCCAACGAGAACGCGAACAGTTACTTTCCCTTCGATGCCTGCTCGCTTTGCCATTTCCGGATAAACGATCTTCCTCTGAAGCTCCGCAAGATCTACCTGAGGTTCTCTTTCCACGAAAACAAAATCGTCTATGTCAGGAAGCTCTTCTTTTTCCACTTCTATGGGTCTATCTCCAAGATCAACATCTTCTGGCATTTGGGAAAGATCAATGATCTGCCCTTCGTCAGCAGCTAAAGATTGATCAATATCTTCAAAAGTAGCAAATTCCTTCTCTATTTGTAAATCAGCGTCAGGAACCGGTACTGGAGTACCTGCTCGCGATGCAGTAGCTAACTTAACCACATCTTTAGGTGGCGGCTCAACTTCTTCTGTTACTTCTTCGTCAGCAGAGGGTGCTTGAGTAACTATCTTACTGCTAATAGGAACACTATAATTTACTACTTCCTCTTCCTGGCTTAAAGCACCAAGCCCATAGTATAATACAAAGAACAGTATTACTAATATCATAGTAATGATAAAGCCCTTCCATGTATTCTGCCTGATGAAATCTTTGATCTCAACAGCACCATAGGTTGGTGCGTGCGGTATTTCTAATGTTGTAGTTGTCATTCTAATTCCTCCCCGCTGATGTTATACAGTGAATCTATTTTAGATCTTTCATCTTTATTGATTACACCCAGCGTGAACCTGCGTTTACGTTCCAAAGGTTTCCCCTCTTCGTCCAATTCTTTGGCAATTTCTTCTGAAATGGGAACTTCGGCAATGTTTAACTGGTCAAGAACTCTAATGACGTCATCAAATTTTGCTTCGTCGGCAACTTTCAGAGATGTGATAAGCTCGTTCCTCAAATCCTTTTTCAGGTTCTGCTCAACTGCAAAATCTGCAAGATTTTCAATTTTGAGTTTTTCAGGTTCGTCCAAACCCTGAGCATAAAAGAGCTGACCTTCTTCGAAAAGATAAAGCGTAAGAAGCTTGGAAGCCTGGACCTCAACATCGCTAAATATCTCTGGCGGCATCTTCATTTCCATTATCTGCGGCTTAAGCATCGTTGTAGTAAACATAAAGAACGTAAGCAGCAGGAATGTGATGTCCACCAATGGGGTCATGTCAATGTGGAAACCCAGACGTTTTTTCTTTTTTCTTCTGGATGTCTTACCCTTTTTTACTTTTTCAGGGGCTTGCATTGCTCCGCCACCAGCCATAATTTATTTCTCCTTTATTAAATTTAGTTTCTACTTAATAGACAAACAAAGTTGTCAAAAAGTTACAAATTTTATCAAAATCGGCTTTTTGCTAATGCTATTCCTTCTGTTCAGGAATTTCCTGTGCTTTTCGTTTCTCTGTTACATAGTTAAACGCAAAGATCCGGTTTTTGCGTAGAATATTCATCACATTGAATACATATCCATACTCTACGTCCTTATCGGCATCTAAAGCAAAGATAGTACTCGGATTCACAATTCTCGCATTTCGTATCAAGCTATTCAAAAGAAGTGTATCTGTTTTGATAGTTCCCTTCATTCTTAAGCTATCTGGCAATTGTGGAATATTTGCAAAAACCTTTTCACGGTCGAAAGAATTGGTCATACCAAAATAGTATGAGGTATCTTTTGAATTGTTTTCCAAAGCAACACTGATAATAGCAAGATCACGCTCAGGCAGATTTGTAGTATCTGGCGAAGCCGTAGGCCTTACAATCAAAAATTCCTGATCAGCTTCAGCTTCGGATTTGAACTTAGCCGTGAACATCAGAAAAGTCAAGAGAAGGAATGTTATATCCACAAGGGGCGTCATGTCTATGACGAAACCCATTCTTTTCTTTTTAACTTTTGGCACTGATTGCTCCTTAATTAACTTTTAACATGAACTGTGAAAATGCTTGTTATGTTCAGGATTGCTTCGTCAATCATATAAACATAATTGTCAACCTTGGTCGTAAAGAAGTTATACATGATAATCGCAATGATAGCTCCCATCAAACCGCCGGCTGTATTATACAGAGCTTCGGAAATACCAATAGCAAGCTGAGTAG
>CAYQTZ010000237.1:4362-4931 GCA_964420565.1 uncultured Hyphomicrobiales bacterium | reverse complement strand
TTTTGCATACTATCAGCTTTAGATTAGGTAATTATATTTTTCAAACACGGCTAAAATCCGTATTCAATGAATGGAACGAACAAACAGCATCTAATAGGAATTACAAGCCTGAATGGAGAGTTGTTCTTGATCTGCTGAAAAGAACTGATCAACCGCTATTCTCAATTATTTCCCGAAAAATGATAAATCATTTATTCACTAAAGGTTACAAAGGTTCTAAGGAATTATTTGAAAAGCTTGGCACGCTTACTGACGAAGAATCTGCTATAACCGAAGTAAACAGACCCAGTAAAAAACAAGTCCTCGATAAATCCTTTAATCTGGGCGACGATATTTTCCATTTAGCAGCAAAATACTTAGATAATGTAATTATTTTATCTATGATACAAAGATGGATAAACGAAGAGAAATCTCATTTTTTGATTCGTGCTTTATCTAATCCTAATACACCGCTCTCGGAAATTGCTGATGCAGTTAGGCGTTACTATCATATTAATCCAACTAGCGACGAACGTAGTTCGCCCGTAAGCAAAGGCATTCGTGTTTCTCTGATACGTCGCTTTCTTACT
>CAYQTZ010000237.1:518-4352 GCA_964420565.1 uncultured Hyphomicrobiales bacterium | reverse complement strand
AGAATTTCTGCAATGTTCAGGATTTTTATAATCTACTTAGCAAGATGATATTCCCTTCTGACAGCCATGGAAAATTAGGCGGTAAAAGTGCTGGTATATTTCTCGCTAAAAAAGTAATAGAGAGCAGAGAGTTTTACGATCCGTCTTTAGCTAATATCAAAACACCAAAAACTTGGTATATCACCTCTGATGGCACAGTTAATTTTATATATCACAATAATTTAGAAGATATAATTGAGCAAAAGTATAAAGATATTGATGAAATACGTAAAGAATACAATCACTTAATACAGGCATTCAAGAACTCTCACTTTCCTACTGAGATAATGAACGGGTTATCGCGGGCATTAGATGATTTTGGCGATACTCCGATTATTGTTCGTAGCTCCAGTTTACTTGAAGATAGGATGGGAGCGGCTTTCGCTGGCAAATACAAGAGTTTGTTCCTTGCTAATCAGGGTACTAAGCAAGAAAAATTAGATGCTCTGACGGATGCCATAGCTGAGGTATATGCTTCTACTTTTGGTCCAGATCCTGTCGGCTATCGAATAGAGCGAGGTCTGCTTGATTTCAATGAAGAAATGGCAATTATGATACAAGAAGTAGTAGGCACTAAAGTGGGCGATTATTTCTTCCCTGCTTATGCCGGTGTGGCTTTTAGCAATAATGAGTTCCGTTGGTCTCCCAGAATTAATCGCGACGATGGATTGATAAGAATTGTTCCAGGCCTCGGTACTCGTGCTGTCGATCGTGTAGGTAATGATTACCCTATACTCATAGCTCCGGGGCAGCCAGATCTTAGAGTTAACCTAAGCTACAATGATATTGTCGGGTATGCTCCCAAAAATGTAGATGTTATTAATCTTAAAACAAATACCTTCGATACTATTTCTATTAAAGAATTGATCGAAGAAGTCGGTAATGAATATCCTATGATAAATGAGATATTTTCTATTCAAGAAGAAAACCATCTAAAAAAACCCGTAGGCTTGGGGATAGATACTAAAAAACACACTATCGTTCCTACCTTCGATAATCTTATCTCAAAAAAGACACATATTGAGAAAATATATTCTATACTCAAAATATTAAAAGATAAACTAAAGAACCCGATTGATATTGAATTTGCCTGTAACGGGAAAGACATCTACCTTTTGCAATGCAGACCGCAGAGTATGTCTCAGGAAAATATTTCAGCTATCATCCCAAAAGATATTAGTCCTGAAAGGATACTATTTACAGCAAATAAATATGTTTCTAACGGCAGAATACCTGACGTAAACTATGTTGTTTATGTTGATCCCGATGAATATAGCAATATTAAAGAACTAAAGGAATTAAAAGAAATTGGCAAAGCTGTGAGCCGCCTGAATAAATTACTACCCAAAAAGAACTTTATTCTTATGGGGCCCGGTAGATGGGGCAGCAGAGGTGATATACGGCTTGGGGTAAGCGTTACTTATGCTGATATTAATAATACATCTCTGCTAATAGAGATAGCCAGAAAAAAGGGAAATTATATACCTGATTTGTCTTTTGGGACTCATTTCTTTCAGGACTTGGTTGAAGCATCTATCAGATACCTGCCATTGTATCCCGATGATGAAGATATTATTTTCAAAGAAGAATTTTTCCATAAAAACGAAAATATTCTTACACGATTTTTGCCTGATTTTGCTCATCTCGAACCAATAATCAAAGTAATTAACGTAAGAGAAGCCACTAAAGGGATGATACTAAGAGTAGTTATGAATGCCGAAGAAGATGAAGCCATGGCGATAATCACTGACACTAAATATACTACCTTATATACATCTGAAGGGTTATCAAAAGATAATTCACAGTTTGATGAGCCATGGGAAGTAAGAATGAGAACAGCAGAGCACATTGCCTCTAAAATTGATGCCCGGAAATTTGGTGTCAAAGATGTATATTTATTCGGCACTACTTTCCAGAAAACTGCCACTGCAAATTCTGATATTGATATTCTGATCCATTTCGAAGGGAACGAAGAACAGAAAAAAATGCTCACTTATTGGTTAAATGGCTGGAGCCAGGCATTAACGGAGTTTAATTACAATCAGTACGGATATAGAATTGAACCTTATTTAGACGTTAATTTCATAACAGATGACGAGCTAAATGAAAAGAACTACTATGCTGATTTGCTAGATCAATCAAAAGAATTAGCTAAAAAGTTAACAATAAAGCGGTAAAAGTATGAAAAATTCAGTTATTATCTTAGTAGCAATAATAGCAGCAAATCTTTCGATTTTTGCTCAGAATACCATCTATGAGGGGGTTGGGATTTTTGGCTCATATAATTACAATATGCACGAAACTGCCTTTTCTCAGTTACCCAATGTACCAAACTGCTGCCCTGAGTTTTCCTCTGGAACAGGCAATGGGTTTTCCATAGGTTTGTTTTATGAAATTCCCCTTTTTGATGATCTATCAGGACAAATTCGGACTGCTTTTAATTCTTTGAATGGCAATCTGTCCCAGATAGAAAATGAATTTATCATCTATAACGATGAATTAGAAACTGCCGATATTGAGCATATATTAAATACTGAAATATCTACTATTTCATTAGCACTTTACGGAAGATATTTGATTTTCGATAAGTTGTCCATAATTGGCGGTATCACCTCTGCTATTCCTGTAATAACAAAATACTCACAAAAGGAAGTATTAGTAAAACCAGCAAATTATGGTGTTTTCGAGAATGGTACACGCACCAGAAATTCTTCCGAAGGTGATATCGAAGGAGTAAGCTCGTTTCTCTTATTTGTTGATTTCGGCATATCGTATGATATCCCTTTGAACCTAAAAAGAAGCTTTTATCTTTCTCCTGAAATTCTATATTCTTTGTGCCTTACAGATATTTTAGAAGAAGAAAAATGGAAGATCAACTCATTTCGCATCGGATTATCTTTCAGATATTCATTTAGTTACGAGTTAGCTTCTCCATTAGCTCCAGAAAGAGATTAAATAAGAAAATGATAATGAGGCTTTAAGCTATTCAATATAAATGCTTTCGGATGCATTTGTATAGTCTTTTATTCTTTAGAAATTCAGAAATCCTGACTTTTTCAAACTAACTTTTCGAAAATAATTCCTGACAAAAGAATTTATTGTAAAGGCATTGTATATAGATTTGAAGTCTGATTTTGTTTTAATTAAAGACAAAGTTTATTCCACCACATATATAATTCAGGTATTGAGATAAACAATAGGATATGTATATTTTTAAATTCAAAAAGAAAGTAGCATGAGAATGAAAACCGCAAGACCACTGCAAATCTTAACAATGAGGTGTCCCAAAATATCAATCGATAAATATGTGGGAAATACTATATATGTCATTGGTTTATCGTTTAGCTTTTTGATGATTCATAGAGCCAGACTTGTCTGGAGGAAGGTCTGGCAGGGCATCATTTCATTTGTTTTGCAATATTCATACTATTCAAATTAAAATCAATGATAAATTATCACGTCTCTTACTTAGATAAATGTTGTTGAATTTTAATACAGATAAGTGATGGTGTTTTTGTGTGAAAGAACATTACCATTTATTGAAGTTTTAATGAAATATCTGAAAATAATGGAGATATATTTATGAAAAAGTTTTTCCTTGCTTTAACTATTGCATTCATTTTGTTTTCGGCGCAAAGCAGATCGCAGGAAATTTCCTACTTGATACCTGACATCGGAACGCCCGATTTCTATACTTATGTGGAGATCATT
Organism: uncultured Hyphomicrobiales bacterium; assembly: GCA_964420565.1. Classification (GTDB taxonomy): domain Bacteria; phylum Bacteroidota; class Ignavibacteria; order Kapaibacteriales; family UBA2268; genus CAYQTZ01. The sequence goes on along the minus strand of CAYQTZ010000237.1, from coordinate 602 downwards.
GCTCCGCATGATGAGATAGCAAACTTCGGTTCTGATGGGCTGTATCTGAATAATTCCGGCGATAATATGCGTTTGGAAGTCGTC
>CAYQTZ010000237.1:0-508 GCA_964420565.1 uncultured Hyphomicrobiales bacterium | reverse complement strand
AATCCTGCTGATACGAACAAGCTGACTATCGGCCCTTTCGTCGTAAGCTGGAATGGCAGGATGATAGCGGCTCATTTCTTTGTTCATCCTGACGTAGAACCAAATTCAGGATACTGGGATGATCTAAGAGATGAATTCCGTATCCCGATACGTGCTGTAATAAACGGCACAGAATCAACTGTTGATACATTCTATATAGTTCAGCCGACGGATCTTGGCACATTGTCTGCCGGCGATGGAAGCGTGATAGGTGAGGGAGATTTGGGTAAACGTTCCCGCCGCGGAGCGATGATTGTGGGAGATGTTACTTTTGCAAATCAGGTCTATAGAATTTCAACTACTGATTGCGACCCATACACAAATGGCAATCAGTCGTATCTGCCCTTCGTAATGCTATCCACAGGAAAGATCAACGGCTCGAATGCCACTTTGAACCTCGATGGCGGTTATACAGTTATCAGAGATGCTGCACCGGGAGGCGGTGGTGGTGGCGGAAGATTTTGTGACG
>CAYQTZ010000236.1:0-4943 GCA_964420565.1 uncultured Hyphomicrobiales bacterium | reverse complement strand
TTCCCGACGTCTCTGAGCCGTTCTGAAGTTTCAAGGGCATTCCTGCCCGGCAAGGGGGTATGGTACGCTGAGCTTTCCATAAAAACGCACCCCTAGCACCCATGAGTAAAAACATTGCCATTTTACGGTGGATTGCCATAATGTCAAAAAAAGGGTCATATTTTGACTATGGGGAATTTTTCTATTCGGTAAGGCTTATAATAAGTTTGTTGAATATAATTTTTGAGTAATATAAAAATTTTTTCCAACGACATTAACAATACCTGTTCATAATGCCATAATAAGCATAATAATAATTAGTATAAAATATATTTGTTTACCTACCACTATATTGTTTGGCAAAGTATCCATTTTTCAATACTTCCTCCAACTCTGTTCAATAAAGCTTGGTATATGGCAAAAAATATATTAAGTAATATTTTTTATTTTTTCGTAGAATTCATCTATCGTCTTAAATCCACTACTCGAATCTCTTGTTTTTATCAAACACTCTGCTTGTTTATGTGTTATTCCATCTAAATATAATAGATCAATTTCAGTAGCAGTGTTTAGATCAAAACGATATTTAACTTTTTTCTCAGGTTCCCATGGTATTGGTGTTATTTCCTCTTGTGAATCAATCCATATTTTCTCTGATAAAGCATGGTCTAAAGTTACCTCTCCACTTAAAATTCTTTTAAATAGGTTTTTCTTCCATTTTGTAGTGTTTATCAGTACATCCTTAAATGCATTGACTTCGCCTCTTTTGCCAATACGATATAAATCTCCAAACACTTTAATTGCCTTGATACTGGTAGTCGCAAAATGCGTTACTTTCAAAAAAACATCATACAGTTGCTCTTTTTCTTGAGGAAATTCTTCTCCATAGCTACGAATAAAGTCTGTCATTACTGTAGATTTTCGAAGATTGATTTTGGAGATAGCAAAAACTATTTTTAAATAAAGGTTTGTAAGTGGGTCGATATCCTCTTTATCAATACCGAATTGCGAATAAAAGCTGTTATCCAAAAAAGCATTCTTAAATAACTCATGTTGATATATTTGATAAAAAACAGAAGAAATAACCCCTTCCGAAGCCATCATCTGGTTGCCGTTTTTCAATTTCTCCGGCGTAAATGCCGATGAAGTGATATGTGCAAAATGAAGATGGTTGTATGTATCATATTCTTCTGAATAGGGAAAAGCAGTGTGGTAAATAAATCGATTATTCCTAACGCTGTAATATCTTAATTGTTCATCACGCAAACAAAGCCAAGCATTTACATCAAATCCATAATCCCAAAATGTACTATCCGATTCAAAGTTTCCTTTCATATCTTTTGTCAAAATCTCAAAATGTTCAGCAAAACCTTCACTAAAAGCCATAAATGGATCCGTTATTGCCGTACATGTATGAAATTTATTTGATTTCGATAGAGTAAAGTCATAACCGAGCAAACTTAACCATACATGTGAAAATTCATGAGCAAATATTTCTTCAATACCTGAGCTTTTAATATCGTCCCAGTTGGTGTTAAAAGCCAGGAAACAGAGATTAGGATAGTCTTTCACTTCATCTTCCGATTCTAATCGAAGTCCTACCATCTCTGTAGGATCAGACCAATCGGTAACAAAAACCAAAGGATTTTCATTTTTAAGGAAATGGTTTAAGCAATCTCCAATTTTAAGAAAATAGGAAATCGATGTATTTTCAAACAAGTTATTTATAGTTTTATACTTATTTGAATTTGGGCTCAACACTCTAGCATTGCATAATTTGTTACCTTTTGTAACTTCTACAAATTCTGTATTCACTGCTTCTGCAAAAACTATTTTCATAAACGGACCGCCTCACTCATATAATATACTTTGCTTTCCTTGGTTTTATAATATTTATATAATAATGCCTAGGAATTATCCTAATAACGACATTTATTATAACCAGAGAATCAAATATAATGTATTATTGCTCTATATATTACCAATATATCTGCACTTTTTCATTTCAATGAAAGTCCATTCCCGGTTTGTGGCCATTGTTAATTTATGTCCCGTCTACCCGACGCCCACAAAGTCTACAATGAAGGGACTTATACATGGATACCCTTTGTTTGGGCTAATGTCCGGACTGACTCGGTTAGGCTGAGACGTGTGGGTAGGGTTACATCGTGACGTTACTCCAAAGGCCTTGCCATCCTGCTGTGTCCTATATTCAGAGTGCGATCAAGGAGGTCGCATCCTTAAAAAAACTACTACAAACTAAGTCTTTCTTCAAAATATCTTCGTAGCTTCTCAGCATAAGCTAAACGTTCTTCTGGATTGCATAACTCTCTACCTGTCTTATACAAGTTATCATCTTTATATCTCGGAAAAACATGTAGATGATAATGCCAAACATCTTGATTACCACAAGGCTCGTTATGCTGCCTTGAAGACACCCCATCACACTGGTATACTTCTTTAAATGCTATTGCTACTTCCTTCTCAAAATCATGTATCTTGTAAGAAAACTCAGAAGGCAAATCGTATATGTTCTCAATATGTATATTCGGTATTATAATCACATGACCTTTGTTATTCTTCCAACATCCTGCCCCAATAAATGCAGTTACATATTCATCTTTGTAGACAATATCAGCTTGCTTTGTCAAAACATGTTCGTTTTCTACTCCTTGAACAACTAAGCAAAATGGACAAATATAATCTTTGGGTTCATGATTAAACATTTAATACACCTCTTTTTGCGATTTGCTTCTCGGATTCCTTAAAATAGCGTATGGATGCGCGTCAAATTACATGACCTGTCGCCTAACGTCTAGTATTCACGCCACTACTGAGCCTTGATGTGCCTCAATTATCTTCTTACTTCTTCATCTTCATGACACCGGGTGCTTGCACTTGGCGAAGTAGTGTGACATTTAAGATAATTCTATCCAATATCTTTGATGTAAGTTTCCAGTGGTTTCATCTATGATTTCATTATCTAATTTCCCACCATTATTAATAATTACTTTTACTGATGCAATATTGTCTTTATCGCATGTAACTAAAACTTTCTCTATACCCATGCTTTTTGCTTTCCCTAACGTTAAACTGAGTAGAATAGTCCTATATCCATTTCTTCTTAATGATGGCGGAACATCATATCCTATATGCCCGCCAACTAATTCCAATTTTTTTGTAAGAGTATGCCTTAAACGACTAACTCCATATATCATATTTTTTTCATTGACCATCCAATAAGTGCTAGGTGCCACATATCCTTGGGTAAATTGATTCCATTCCTATTCTGACGCACTATTTCTATATATTCATTATAATCCTGACTACCATTTTTTTGATATCTTTCTTCTCCAAAACTCCTATAATCTTCAACCATTCTATAGAAAGCATTTTTCAACTTTAAGCACGGTTCTACCAGCTTCATTCTATCACTCTCCATTTTTTTGCCGAAGGCATGAATATGCCACATGACGCATAGCTTCCCATTATATGAAGTTTCCTGCCTGTTAAGCCGGATTCAGCCATGGACTGCTGAACCTTATATTTTGCCGCATTTCTCCTCAACCCAAATATGCGCAGGTACTATACTTTTTAGTTCATACCCTAGGGAAAGTGCAAGTTTCTCGGATCCTATTCTATACGGCCATGTACACCAATCAGGTTCAATTTCATTTTCCAACAACTCATTAATGAGCGTTATTGAAGCTTCCTTGGCATATCCTTTACCACGATAAGGATCTTTGGTAGATACGTCAATTTCCGCATGGCCATTACCTAACATGAAGCCTGAACAAAAGCTTATACATTCTTCGCCATTCATTATTCGACACACCGGATATTCTTTGCCAGCCCCATTTTCTTTCTCATATTGGAGCGTTTTCTTGAGGCCGTGTAAATCTATCCTGTTTGTTTGTACTTCTTTATATTTATCCTTATTCAAGCGGAATATCTTTCGGCAGTCCTTTATCCCATTATGCCTGGAAAACACCTCATCCAATACTTTATTCCATTTTTGATCAGGACAAAAGACTATCGCCTCTTTTTGTCCTGTCTCTGATAAATATTTTTGAAATATTACCTCATCCAGAATATCAATAGCATTTCTACTTTCAGAATTCCCTGCAACATAATGAAATGCAAATTGCGTAAATAGGATAGCTGCCTGGGTATCATTTTCTGAATCTACGTACAATTCTCCATTATACTGACCTTTCAAAGATGAATAAATTACTGGGATATTATGATTATACTCTTGGAATAACTGCATATATTTTTGTTTGTTCTCTACCTTTTTCATGACATATCCCTCGTGTTTTCGATGCCTTGGAGCCGGGCCTATCAGAATTCCCGCATGCGGCAGCTTGTCTGCCCGGCGAAAATGTTTGGGGCGGTACTTAGCTGAGCCAACAGTGCGTTCTTATGTGACCGTGACATTAGCTTTAATTATATTCTCTCAAAATATCTTATCTAAATACTTTCCAAGTAACTCATGATTCCATACTTGAACTTCAACATATGGAAGAAAATCATCAGGCAGATTGCCCCACCATCCTTCCTTAGGTAATCCTTTCTCTTTTAATATTAAGCATATTTCAGAGAGTGTAAATACTTTTCCATGATATTCATTTTGATAATATTCAGGAGTCTTATCCCTAGCTAATTGGCATGAAAACATGCTGTCTATATAAGTGAAGCTTAGATCATCTTTCGTGAATTCTGAAATGGGTATTGATATTTTAGACAAGTTTTCTTCCTTCATTCTCTTTTCAATCTTTTCACATTTTTCCATAATCATGTAAATGGGATAATCCTCCTGAGGAAAACATCCTTTTGAGATAAATTGCTCTCTCAACCATGATTCTGTTTTCTTTCTTTCCTGCAAATATCGGATAGGATCTTTAAAACGGCCCCACATTTCGTTATCAACATACAATTTATTCATAATTTTAATTGCTTCATTT
>CAYQTZ010000235.1:3188-4968 GCA_964420565.1 uncultured Hyphomicrobiales bacterium | reverse complement strand
TCTGGGATTACTGGGAGAGAATATTCTTGGTTCAGGATTCAATTTTAATATTAAAATAACCAGAGGTGCCGGAGCTTTTGTTTGTGGAGAAGAAACGGCACTTATCAGATCTGTTGAAGGGAATATGGGAGAACCAAGGCAGAGACCTCCATTCCCAATTGAAAAAGGCATTTATGGCAGACCGACTGCTATTAATAATGTCGAAACATGGGCAAATATTCCAGTTATTATTAATATGGGTGCGGCAGAGTATTCTAAGATTGGTACCGACACCAGCAAGGGAACTAAAATTTTCAGTTTAGTTGGAAAAATTAAAAATACAGGCCTTGTGGAAGTGCCTATGGGCATGACTATTAAAGAAATAGTATATGATATCGGTGGTGGCTCGCCGAATAACACAAAAATCAAAGCTGTACAAACTGGTGGACCTTCCGGTGGGTGTATTCCAGTAAGTATGTTCGACTTGGCTATTGATTATGAAAACTTAGCCAAAGTAGGATCTATCATGGGGTCTGGTGGTATGATCGTTATGGATGAGCATACCTGCATGGTGGATGTGGCTAAATACTTCATGAGCTTCCTGAAAGAAGAATCTTGCGGGAAATGCTTTACATGTCGCAAGGGTACTCAAAGGATGTATGAACTACTCGATGATGTTACCTCAGGCAACGGAACAATGGAGAAGTTAGCACTATTGGAAGAACTTGCTTTGGTTGTTAAAGATACCACTATGTGTGGTCTGGGGCAAACTGCTGCTAACCCGGTATTGTCCACCTTGAAATATTTCAGGGAAGAGTATATCGACCATATATTGAATAAACGATGCAAAGCAGGTGTTTGTAAAGAACTTGTTGGAGCTCCCTGCCAGGCTACTTGCCCTATTGGTACAGAAGCATGGCGCTATGTGGCACATATTTCCAGAGGTGAATATGAAGATGCCTATATTGCTATCAGAGAAGCAAATCCATTTCCTTCGGTATGTGCAAGAGTTTGCAGCCATCCTTGTGAATCTATGTGCCGTGCTGGAGTATATGGTACTCAGCCGGTTGCAATCAGAGCATTGAAGCGATTCGTTACTGATAGGATAGAACCTTCGGTTTACCAGCCAAAAAGAAAGCCAAATAAAAATGGCAGCAGCAATATAGCAATAATTGGCTCTGGTCCGGCAGGACTTACCGCAGCCCACAAACTTTCATGTCTTGGATACAAAGTTACAGTTTTTGAGAAAGATAATGAAGCTGGCGGCATGCTGGTAAGCGGTATTCCTGAGTACAGACTTCCAAGAGAAGTGATCAGGAAAGAAATAGACAATCTGTTAGAAGATAAAAATATTACTTTAAAAACAAATACAGCCCTTGGCAGAGATATTACTATAGATTACCTTTTAAATAATGGGTATAGTGCAGTCTTCCTTGCTATGGGAGCGCATAAGAGCAAATTGCTGAATATAGAGGGCGAAGATCTTGATGGTGTCTATCCTGCTCTCGAATTTCTTAGAGCATTCAACTTAGACAAAAGGAATCTTGCCAAAGGGCGTGTCGGAATTATTGGCGGCGGAGATTCAGCCATTGATGCCGCAAGAGTATCCCTGAGGCAAAAAGATGTGGAAAGTGTTACAATATTTTATCGCCGAACCAGACAGGAAATGCCTGCACTGCAACATGAGATTGATGCCGCTATCGAAGAAGGTATCACACTTGAAACTCTTATGTCTCCTATTAAAATTCATTCAGATAAAGGCAGACTAAAAGGTCTTGAGATCATTAAAAATCGCTTGGGA
>CAYQTZ010000235.1:0-3178 GCA_964420565.1 uncultured Hyphomicrobiales bacterium | reverse complement strand
GATGTGGATTCCAGCGGAAGAAAAAATCCCGTTCCTATCCCGGGAACTGAGCAGATCCTTGAGCTTGATACATTAATAGTTACGATTGGAGACACTCCAGATGTTGGATATATTTCATATATGGATATAAAAGTAAATAAATGGGGTACATTGATTATTAACGATCATACGCTTGAGACAAACCGTAAGGGCGTTTTTGCTGGTGGTGATGTAGTAACAGGGCCAAACACAGTAATAGCAGCAATTGCCGATGGTAAGAAAGTCGCATTAATGATAGACCGCTACATGAATAATGAAATATTAGACCAGCCATTAGAAAGAAAAATTCCAAAAGTATATGTCGAGCCTGTTGAAGCTGCTGAAACTGAAAGCGATGAGCTGCCACCAAGAGTCAAATTGCCGACAATTTCTGCTACAAGAAGAAAGGAAACTTTAGAAGAAGTAGAACTTACTCTTTCAGAAGCCGATGCTAAATATGAAGCATTAAGATGTATGAGATGTGATCTGGAATTCACATATCAGAAAAATAAAGAAAGAGAACAGCAAGATATCCAAGAAGAAATTGAAAGCAAAGGAGGTGTTTTAGTATGATCACTCTCGAAATTAACGGATTGGAAGTTTCAGTACAAGAAAAGACAACTATTTTAGAAGCTGCACAATTTCTTGGTTTCCCGATACCTACGCTATGCCACATGGAAGGATTATCGCCTTATGGTGCGTGCCGGCTTTGCGTAGTAGAGATTGGAGAAGCTCCTAATAACAAATTGGTTTCATCATGTACCTACCCGGTGTCTGAAGGTTTAGTGGTAAGAACTGCTACTGCAAGGGTCTTAAAAGCTCGCAAGATGGTAGTGGAATTATTACTGGCTTCGTGTCCGCAATCAAAGACTATACAGGATATTGCAGCAGCAATTGGTGTAAGGCAGCAACGTTTTCGTCAGGAGCATGAGGATTGTATCTTATGTGGATTATGCGTAAGAATGTGCAATGAACAGATGATGGGTCATGCTATTGGCTTCCACCACAGAGGTGAAAACAGAGGCATAGGGACACCATTTGACATGAAATCAGAGGAATGTAGATTATGCGGTGGCTGTATGTTTGTATGCCCTGCTTGCTCTCTACGATGCACATACACAGAACCGGATAAAGCTATATGCGGCGGGTGCGCTAATCTGACTCCACCTTGTGTAGATGTTCAGGATTACCCCGAGATGATGTGCTATATGGAGCCATGTGTCGCTTGCGAAATAGTACCCAAAAAAGAAATTGTAAATAAATAAATAAAAAAAAATAATTTTTAAAAATATAAGGAGATATTACGTGAACCTATTTTCAAGAGTAAACTCATCTTCAGCAACTTTGACAAAAAACAGGACAGAAGAGTCTATCAATCCCGGATCGGGGATGTGTGTAACCTGTGTTGATGGCTGTGTAGGAATGTGCGAAATTGGTAAATCTGCTTACAGAGGGCACGAAGTTATTTATCCACAACCTTTCGGTGTGATAACAGCCGCCTCTGAAAAAAAATATCCTGTTGATTATTCAGACTTCAATATCATGGGTGGTGTTGAGGGGGCGCAGGGTATAGAAGCAGACCCCGATAAAGCAATTTTCCCGAATGTAAATCTGGAAGTTCATTTTGGACATGACAAAGGTATTAAATTCCGTTTGCCCTGGATCATCCCTGGCATCGGTTCTACCAACGTTGCAAAGAATAACTGGGAGGGACTTGCTATTGGTTCTGCTCTTGCCGGTACTGGATTGACAATTGGCGAAAACGTTTGCGGTATGGATATGGAAGCCGCCATAGAAAACGGAAAAGTAGTGGACACCGTCGATATGAAAAGACGCGTTACTTTATACCAGGATCACATGATTGACGGATATGGAGCAATTATCGTACAAGCAAACGTAGAAGACACCAGACTTGGTGTGCAAGAATATGCTATTGACAAACTTGGTGTGGATATTGTAGAATTAAAGTGGGGACAAGGGGCAAAAAATATTGGTGGTGAAGTTAAGATCAATGACCTCAAAAAAGCCCAAAAACTTTATGAAAGAGGATATGTTGTGCTTCCTAACCCAATGGACCCACATATTATCAAAGCTTATGAAAAGGGTGCTTTCAAAGAATTTGAAAGGCATTCGAGAATTGGTATGGTTACCGAAGAAGGATTTGCTTCGAGAGTTGAGGAGCTAAGAGCTGCCGGAGCTAAATATATTTTCCTGAAAACCGGAGCTTATGTGCCAGAAGATCTGGCAAGAGCAATTATTTATGCTTCAAAATATAAACTTGACTTGCTGACAATTGATGGTGCTGGAGGCGGTACTGGTATGAGTCCATGGCGAATGATGAATGAATGGGGAGTTCCCCCTGTTGAATTGCACTCCTTAGCATATCAATATGCCAAGAGACTCGACGAATCCGGCAAGCACGTTCCTGCAATTGCCTTTGCAGGTGGATTCACATTCGAAGACCAAATATTCAAAGGTTTAGCAATGGGAGCCCCTTATGTTAAACTGATTGGAATGGCTCGCGGACCTATTGCAGCCGCAATGGTTGGCAAGACGATTGGTAAAACTATTGATGCCGGCGAGATACCTGTGTATGTAGAGCGCTTTGGCAATACTAAAGATGAGATCTTTGTTACGTCCAAGGACTTGAGAAAAGAATTGGGCGACACCGAATTCGAAAAATTGCCTACCGGTGCTATTGGTCTTTATACATATTATGAAAGATTAGCACAGGGCTTGCGTCAATTATTGACAGGCGCTCGTAAATTTGATCTGAGCTATATGACCAGAAATGACCTTGCTGCCTTGACCCATGATGCCGCTGGCAGAAGTGGTATTCCATTTATTATGGACTATGGGAAAGAAAAAGTAGAGAATATGTTTAAGAATTATTGATCAAATCTAATATTTATTCTAAAGAAGGGCGGTTTATCCGCCCTTCTTTTATCTGCAGCATATTCCCCAAAAAAGGATGATAAGACCACTATTACCCCCCCCTACGACACCCAACTTCTGCAACTAACGGTGAGCATTCGGCATAAGGGCTTGATAATATTGAGAACTCCTTAACTCACAACAAATCACATTGGATTTACAAGGAAAGCCCATTACAAAATGAAGAAAAATACCCCCTCAATCCCACTCTTAGAGGCTGTGTGAT
>CAYQTZ010000234.1:0-4982 GCA_964420565.1 uncultured Hyphomicrobiales bacterium | reverse complement strand
GCAGATTAATGGCTTTTTGGGCTGCTTGTTGCAGGTGCTCGAGAGCTGCATTTTTTCTTTTTTCTGAAGCGGCAAGCACACCAAGGATATTGGAGACGAGACAACTTATCAGGTTGCTTTTTTCGCTCTCGGCTATCTTTTCAGCTTTTGTGGCATAGGTTTTAGCGGAGTGTATGTCTCCGAGTTCAATATAGGATTTTACTGCGAGCATAATAAGTTGAATTTTGGAAACGGGGTCCATTGCCTCTTCGTTGGAATTAAGGTAAATTATAGCTTTTTCGGAGGCAAGGTCATATTTGCCGTTGTGATAATCTTGCACGATGGAGTTTCTGACAGAATCGAAAGTGATGTCTCCTAATATTTCTACATTCTCTATAGTTGGGCTTTCTTGGCTTTCGCCTTCTTGTAATATTTGGTTTTCTTTGCTTTCGAGTAAATTTTTGAAGGCGATATTCATAGGGCTAAGGTCGGTGGTGGCATTCTCTCCAGAAAGAGCAGCAAGATCTTTGTAATTATCATAGGCATTTTTGACAACTTCTTTACTGCCATGCTTTTGAGCAGCTTTTGCTGAAATCAAGAGCATATCTTTGGTGGTTTGTTCATCGCCGGATTCGGAGCTATGTGCTGCGAGGTAAGGGGCTATCTCTTCGCGAATGGCATCGCTGCCAGCATCATTGAATTTTTGTTTAAGTATGGATGCTATTTGCCCGTGCAAAGCCAGATGCTCTTCGTATTCTAAGATATTTTCGAAGTAGCTATGGTAGAATTGCTGTGTGAATTTGTAAACTGTAGTTTTTACACCATATCTTCTTTGTGGGCCTTTGCTGTTGATAATGCCTGTTTCATGCTGAATTTTTCGGAGTTTTTTTATAGTAGTCAGTATGTCTGTGTTCATAAGATCAGTTGCAATCAATGCTGTGAATTCATTACCTTCAGCGCTGCATAGGGCAAGAATATTTTTTTCTTCTTCAGACATTTTTTCTAATATTTGTGAAAATGCAGAATGAATGGTAGAGGGGAGGAAATTTTCGGTATCGAAACCGCTTTTTAGTTTGCCATCATCATCAAATGGAGGATTTTTCTTAAAAAACTTTAGATATTCTATAACAACGCCAGGAACTCCGAATGAATGTTCAAAAAGCCAGTCTTCGAACTCTTCGTTTACTTTATAATTGTTGAAGTATTTGCGAGCTGTATCTCTGATCTGTGATTTGGCAAAGGGCTCCATTTCTATTTGGGTTAACTTGTCTGTATTAGAAAAGTTTTGCAAATAGGTAAGCAATGGTGAAACGGTAGATTCTAAGGTGCTTTTTTTATATGAGAAAACTATCATAAGCGGTAGCGTATCAATTTCTTCTGTAAGTAAGCGTAGAAGCTCTATGGACTGTGCATCGCTGTAATGCATATCGTCCATTATCATCACAATGGGCTTATTGTTGGTGAATAATAGAATAGCGTCATGATAGTCCTGAGTAACCGGGTTCACTTTCCATTTATCTGACTGCCCTTTATCTTTTTTAAATTGCCTCCAGTCTCTGCCAAGTTCTTTTACAGCATAGAAAAGATCTCCAGCTAAAGGAATTGATGCCAGAACGGTCATGCCGACGTTTACAGCAAATTTCTTTTCGGCTGTACCTTGCTTATTGCTCATCAGTGATTCTATGGCTCTGGCAAAAGGCAGCATTGGTTGAAGTTTGCCAACCTTGAAATTGCCTATTGGGGATTGGCAGTCCACCATAACATTCGTGATGCTGCTATTTTTGTTACATCGTGTATTTATTTCGTTCAGGAAATGACTTTTGCCCATACCTGTTTCGCCAAATACAGCAAGCACAGAGCCTTGGCCTTTGGTTAAATTATTCAGCATTTTATCAATTTTTTGCCAATTCTCTTCTGTTCTGACTAAATGATTTATTTCGTTCATAATCTAATTTGTTATTAATGAATAATCAAAGCAGTTTTTACAAATATAAAGAAAACAATAATAATGCCATCTTTTATTATACTCCTTTTCTGTCTGGACCCCAGATATATTTATGTAATTGTAATTGAAATCTAACGTTCAAGCGGTCTTTAAGTATCCATTCTGCAAGTATATAGGGTTGCATCAGAGAGAAAGCGGGCGAGAATAATATTTCGCAGTTAATCTGATCCTGTATTTTTTTTCTGTAGAATTGCTTAGCCCATTGGTAATCGTTTTGGTCGGCGATGACGAATTTAATCTCGTCATTGCTATTCAGATGATTTAGATTACCACTCATGAATTTCTTTTCCATACCTGAAGATGGGCATTTTATATCCATTATCGTGATAACATTTTTATGTAGCTTTGATATATCGTAGGATCCATTGGTCTCTACTGCTACTGTATTGCCTTTGCCAAGGAAATTGGCTATCAATTTATTGATATTATCGTGCATCAACGGTTCTCCGCCTGTGAGTTCAATAAAGGAGCAATTGTATTGATCAACTTTTTCAATAATATCTTCGAAGCTTTCTTCGCATTTCTTATTAATATCTTGTGCATATATGGTGTCGCACCATTTACATCTTAGATTACAGCCCTGAAATCGAATAAATATACATGGAAAACCTGCCCGGCTTCCCTCGCCTTGTATAGAATAAAATATTTCGGCTATAGGATACCTCTCAGGCATGATCTTTCCTTATTAGTTTGGCTACGGATTCTACATGGAAAGTATGGGGGAACATATCAACGGGGTTTACTTTTTCTACAAAATATTTCTCAGATAGTAATTCGAAGTCCCTTGCCTGGGTGGCAGGGTTGCAGCTAACATATATTATTCGCTGCGGGAGGGCGCTTAATAATGCAGGAATAAGGTTTTTGTGCATCCCGGCTCTTGGTGGATCAATTATTACAGCATCGGGTTTGGGCAAGCCTTGTAAAAGCAGCGGAGCATTTTTAGCATTCAGATCTGTGCAGATAAATTTTGCATTATCTATGCCATTTAGATCTCTGTTGATATTTGCATCGCTGATGGAGCTTTCTACAAGTTCAAGTCCATATATCTTATTGGCTTTTCTGCTGGCTGGAAGTGTAATAGAGCCTGTGCCGCAGTAAAGGTCCCATACGGTTTCATGCTTTTGCAGATCCGCATATTCGAGTATAAGAGATATGAAGTTGTTTAATTGCGAAGCATTTGTCTGGAAGAATGAAAAGGGAGATATGCGATATTTTACATCTAAGATGCTTTCTGTTAAATATCCACTGCCACGTATAAGTTCTGTATCGCCAATGGCAACCGGAGAGAAAGTATCATTAACTGCGTGTACTACATGATTGATTTCGGGATATTCAGCAAGGAAATCATCTTTATACCATTTCAGTAATTGGGCATCTTCATCTGCTTTTGGAGATGTGGTTATCAGAATAACCATCATTTCATTGAGATATTCTGAAGAACGAAAGACGAGATTTCTCAGGAATCCTTCATGAGTTCTCAGGTTATAGGGTTTGGCGTTTAATTCAAGAGATTTTTCTCTGATTCTATTCAGGATGTTGGGTACAATTTCTTTATGCAGGTAGCATTCTGTGATGTCTAATACTTTATTAAAAACACCTGGTACGTGCAAGCCAAGAGCGAAGTTTTTATTGGGGATATCATCGCTGTGAGATATTTCGCTTTCAGTAAGCCATCTGAAGCCGCTGAAGGAGAATTCCATTTTGTTTCTGTAGTAATAGATGTTAGGGGAAGGTAAGGTATCGCTATATTCGCAGCCCTCAATCTTCCCTATTCTGGTAAAAGAATCAATAACGTGCTGTTTTTTCCAGAAAAGCTGTTTTTCATATTTTAAATGCTGCCAGGAGCATCCTCCGCATAAACCGAAGTGTCGGCACTTGGGTTCTATGCGATCTGGCGAAGGAGTAATTACTTGCTCCACTTCGCCCCTGACGTAGCTTTTCTTTTTCTTTCTTATCCATGCATTTACTTTGTCGCCGGGCACGCCACCTTTGATGAAATATACTTTACCTTCAGATTTGGCTACACCTCCGCCTTCGAATGCGATGCTCTCTATTTCAAGTTCAATGAATTTCTTTTCTTTTATATTTTTGTGCATATCTATAAAATCTCCAATTCTTCGAGCCATATTCTAACTGATGTATCGCTGGGCATTCTCCAATCTCCCCGTGGCGAAAGTGATACAGTGCCGACTTTAATTCCGTCTGGCATACAAGATCGTTTATATTGTTGATAAAAAAAGCGTTTGTAAAAGACTTTAAGCCATTTTAATATTATATCATTATCGAAAGTTTCCCTAAATGCCTGCTTAGCTAAGAAATATACTTTGGCAGGCGGGAAGTGGGAACGAATACCGTAATACAGAAAAAAATCATGAAGGACAAAAGGTCCGATTTGATCTTCAGTTTTTTGCGATATTTTTCCTTCTTTATCAGGGGGCAGTAGTTCTGGTGATATTGGGGTAGAGGCAATATCTTTGAGTATATCAGATATTTTGCCTTCATAGACATCATCGGCGAGCCAGTTGATGATATAACTCACTAATGTTTTGGGGACACTGGCATTTACTCCATACATAGACATCTGGTCTGCATTATAAGTGCACCAGCCGAGAGCAAGCTCGGAGAGGTCGCCCGTACCAATTACTATGCCACCAGTCTGGTTAGCAACATCCATCAGGATTTGTGTACGTTCGCGTGCCTGCGAGTTTTCGTAAACAACATCTTTTATATTTGGGTCATGTCCAATATCTTTGAAGTGCTGTCCGACAGATTTGGAAATTGGAATATCTCTAAAAGAAATTCCAAGCAGTTCAGATAGGTTTTCTGCATTTGTTTTTGTTCTTATTGTAGTACCAAAGCCGGGCATAGATATAGCGACAATATTTTTTCTGTCATATTTTAGCATATCTAATGTCTGAACGCATACCATCAGCGCCAGAGTGGAATCCAGTCCTCCTGATATACCAATAGTAAGTGATTGGGAATTGATATGTCTCAT
>CAYQTZ010000233.1:0-4988 GCA_964420565.1 uncultured Hyphomicrobiales bacterium | reverse complement strand
TCTTACCAAGCGGGGAAGTAAGATAAAATCCCCCTTTTTTATCGAAGATCCCGACCTGTCGGGAAAATGTAGGAATGAGTGGGATTTTCTTTGGTTTTTTCCGACCATCATACAGCTTCTTCCCCCAAAGATGAGTGATGAAAATTACATTAAGATATTCTATTTCTTTTCTTCTACAAAAGGGGGCTTCTCTGGCTCTCTGCAACATTCTGGATTTTTTACGTCGCTTGTACTGCCCGAAAGCACTCTTTTTAGTATGACATCTATCCTGCGTACAACATCGAGTTTGTAATAGTCATTCGGCTTACCTACGTAACCCGCAAGAGCTGGCTGAATGGATGTATCTACACGACGCCCTTCGATTAGAAATACGATTTTACTTTTGGCGTATTGTTCTTCATATTGACTGACAGAATTTACAAGATGTGGCAGAAGAACTTGCCCATTTTCAATATATTTCCTGAATACTTCGCATTTCTTAAATCTTTTCAGCACTTCTAAATAACCGTAGTAAGCTCTGAGTTTGGATAGTAAGTCGTTAGACTCTCCGTCTAAAGATGTGCCAGGAGTTACTTTTACATCATAAATACTTGTAATAGCTGTGTTATTTGTATCAAACGATGCAGCAACATATTTTATGGCAGTGTCGCTTATAAACCCGGAGCTCGCTATTGGGCGTATGTCGCTGTAAGCGTTGATTATAATAAGTAACTTATCGCTATCGTAGTTGCTTTTCCTGGTGAGTTCATCAAAAGTAGGCATTACTTTTTCGCAAAATTCGAGAGCCATATTGTCTAAGTTCTTATCTACTTGACTGGCGTAACTCTTGTAATCAGAAAGCCGAGACCAGTATTTCTTTTGCTTGCTATCTCTTTGGGTATCAGTGAGCCCACTCCTTTTGTAACCAAAGTAAAGATTTTGGGGTTGTAGTTCTATGAAAGATGCATCCTTGAATTCATCTGATTTCAGCAATGGAATATGTTTTTTCAGATTTGAAACTGTATTGACTTCCCAAAATCCCGTCTGAAAGTAAGGTACATTCTTACGATAATCCTCAAGCGTGATATACTTCCACTCGCATGGCGGGAAATAGTAGTAATTTGGCCAAAGATAGACTGTGTCGGTGATAGTCGTGTCCCTATTCAGTTCTGTGAATGTAAAGCTTCCCAATCGTTTTGTCTTTTCTGATAAAGCAAAAACATTTTCTCCGACTTTTGTATATGTAGTATCGAATCTTGGAATAATATCTTCGAGTACAATTTTTTTTGTTTTTACAACAGTATCAATTCTTGAGATTTCTTCAACTTTAACAAATTCCTGCGTCTGCACTTCGAATTGATCGCCTTTTTTCAAGATTGCTTTTATGATAGAGGCATTGATATTAGGCAATTCTTCAGGGCTTACTAAGAAAGAATTATTAATAGTGTCAATTCTCGCTACGTTTTTTTGTAGTTTATATTCCACAAATTTTATTAATGAATCTCTGCGCCTTATCTCTGGCTCGAGCTGTTTGATATTTCTAATGTTATAATGGCTAATAGTCTTTTCCTTGTTTGGGATGCATTCAATATTATTCCAGAGAGAAGAACCCTCAATCATGTATTTTTTCCCTGGATATAATCTAAATGTAGCCTTATTTTCCTCTTCGATCTGAGGCACGGCACTGCCAGCTTCGGTTAGTCTAATTGTTGGTTGTTGGATTTCTCTTTTAGGATCTGTAATGTCAAGTACCACGACTTCATAATGTAATTTCGGTGGCGTACATTTCATATCGTCTGTAAGCGGAAATCGATAAATATCAAAACCTCCAAAGCTTTTGATCAAAGTATCTTTTTCTTTGTTGATTGGAGTTTCCATAAGGTATCTGTCCGAAGAGAAATACAAATAATTCTCAGATGGCTTCTCAGAGATTGGATACGGAACGTAAGGAAAAAACTCTTTAGCTTTGCTATTTATTGTATTATCTCCTCGCGGGAATGGCATTACATCATCTACCTGCGATAGTGTTTTGTTTTCGATATCAACCCACAAACGTACTTTGTAAAGGTCATAAGAACCATCTCTATCTGAGGAGAATATTAACACAGGCCGGTAACAGGCACAGAATAGAAAAGGCGATTCCTCGTTATTCCCTGTGTTTATTCCTTCGCTAATCAAATTGAAATTCTTTGGTTCGGTCCATTCATTATTTACTCTGAAAGCATAGAAAAGGTCTGTATTTCCTTTATACTCAGTAGTTCTCAGATTCTTGAATGGCATACTGAAACCGTTAGGATCATTTCTGTCGGATGACCAAATAAGCAGTATATTGCAATTTTCATTCATTATAGCAAAGGGATGCGAATCCCATGTAAATGAATTCAGAGGGTCAAGTGTAGTAAACATATACTTGCCGTTTACCAAATCAAACCCGAATAAATCTGTGCCCCCAAGACCATAGTTAAGCGGGAAAGCAACAATCTCCTCTTCTGCATTACCAGGATGCGATATTGAAAAAAAACCAGACTTATCATCAAGATAAGTAATAGCATCGGCTTTTTCTAAAATATTTTTTGCGAGCATACTTTCTAAAAATGCTTTAGCAGGGAGTATTCCATCGGTACTGTTTTGGCTTGGAGAGAGTAATTCTCTACCGCAAATTCCGCAACCTCCTAAGGGCTCAGGTTGCTGAACGGGCGCAAATTCATCGCCAGCAGTATTCAAACTTTTTACGTTGCCTTCCGGTAAAATCTCTTCAGTACTTCTGCAGGAATTCAGTAATATGATACTCAAAAATGAAAGAGCAATCAGCTTTAATATAATTTTCATAGTTTATTATCCCCAATTTGCAAATAGCAAATAATTTAGAATATTTATTTTAATGCAGTAAACATGATTGTTACTCGTTTTTTGTTCGGCTCTAAAGTACCTTCTTTGATATCAGCTATAACAATAGCAAACTCCTTGCCATTGCGCGCTTTATAATAATAGACCTGTCCTATCTTAACGGTTACATTGATAGCATTGTCCTGTGTTTTATCAATTAAGTCATTAATAACAACAACGGGAGGATCAACCCCCTGCACAATATTTCCCATATTATCTATTACAAAAATATCCTCAGCAGTATAAATATTGACAGAAGCATTGGGCAAAGCTGCTCCATACTTGCTTGCGTTAGCTCTAAAATCTTCAATATCATCTTCAGAAATATTCCTCATATAATCCTGACAAAATTCGTCTGCGTTTTCAGAGAAAAAATCTACAGGCATTCTTTGCAAAGAACCATAGAAGCGCAAGTCAGCTTCGCTAAGCGATGGATCAGCGTTCGGTCTCACCTTTAGGACCATCATATCGCCCACCATGAGGGAATTGAAAGGAAATTTATCGTATATTACAGCCAATAAATCACCAGTTCCAAGTGGGTTTGGGAAGACTTTCTGCGCCACTATCAACTGTTCATTATCTTCGAAACGTGAGTCATTAGTTAGCAACCCCGAATTACTTTTGTCAATAGGGAATAAAAAAGTGTGTATAGAATACTCAGGAACGGGTAACCTGACAGTATCTGGTGGGATAGGATCCTTCAAACTCGGGTTAAATTCAGTGATAGTAGCTTCGCGAACTTCGCAGACTGTTGTTGGAGAGCTATCTATTGGACATTCATTGCATGAATTTAGGAAAGTAAAACCAATGACTGCCATTATTATTATTATATAAATCACCTTTTTCATCTTTTACCTCAATTTAATAAGTTAATCCAAAGCGTAGTAAAAACATATTTAGCGATCTTCGTGTGGGTACATTATCAAAACCATTTACCCCATCTACTGATTCCCCGAACGAGAGGGATCTGATACCTGCATCAATAGACAGATCAAGAAATGAAGCAACGGGAATATCCAAACCAAGTCCAAGCCCCCATGAAATTGGCAAATCAAAGTCAATATAGGGTAAACTCACATCAATATTGTTTTGACATTCATCATTCATGCTTATCTTATATAGATCTATTGTCAGATCATCTATCGCCATACCGAACTGTCCATAAACAAAGGGCTTCATACACAAGCCAAGGAAGCGGTCTTTGGGCGATTGATACCTCAGGTGCAGCATAGCCGTGGGCCTTAGAATATCTGTGTCGTCAAAAGAATTATAAATTGGCACACCACTGGAAAATGCAAGACCTGCACCCCATTCTTTCAAACCACCAAATCGGATACCAAAAGCTACTTCGCCAAGCCAGCCCTCTCTCCCATATTCACTTATATTGATCAATTCGTCTGTATAAACTGCATAACCACCGCGGAGCTCCACGAAAAACCAGTCGAATTGCCGCTTAATACATTCCATCCGAAAACCCGGCAGCTCTATTCCAAATTGCTCGCAGTCGCATCTTTTCGTACAAGTATCAATTTTTGCAGAATCAACGGGGACAATTCTTATAGCATCAAATTCTTCGGGATTGTTGAAACTCTCGAAGATATTGATATTATTATAAGTATTTCTTGGTATCGTCTCTATTTGCCCAACTAAAACTACATCCTCAAGTGGAATTAATTCGATTGCATCATCTTCTTTAGATAATGAGTCAAGAAAAACTACAGAAGATTTTGATGAGTATGAAATAGCTTCGCCATCGAAACAACTATCTGCTATAGACGTTACCTGTATTTTTAAAACAGTACCCCTAAGATTTTTCCCATCTCTTTTTTTGTTTGTATAAGGATGGTAGCGATACTTATCTGCTGCTTCTGGCTTTATTCTTACAGCATCGTCATATTGCTTCACACTTGAACAGCTATTAAAAAGCATGGCTGCCAAAGATACTATTACTATTAGAATTAATATTTTATTTCTCATAGTTCAACACTCAGATTGAAACTTAAATTTATTGACTGTAGATTATGTCGCCCATCTGCTCGAGCTATCGCATTTGGTGCGGAATATATAGCATTAAGGTCTGCCATCCAGCAAATATCAAAGAAAGTAAAGCCGATGGCTATTCC
>CAYQTZ010000232.1:0-5010 GCA_964420565.1 uncultured Hyphomicrobiales bacterium | reverse complement strand
GAATTAAAAATACTCCATTTTGTGTTCCATATATTATCGTACTTCCAAATATTCTTTTTATTATCAATTGATATTGTGGCTTTCGTCATCCAATTATTAAAGGTTATTTCTCCAATTAGTTCATTATCTCTACTATCAATAATTTCAATATGTTGCTTAAAAAATCCTTTAGTCCTAAATGTAAAGATTTTACCATATAATTCCCCATATGAGGTTTGTGAAAACGTATGCCCCTTTAGTTTCCCAATTTGTTGATCATTAGAAAAAATTCGATATAAGTTGGAGAAAAAATTCTTTTTCCATTTGAGATTCGTTAGCATAATCTGTCTTTCAATAATTTATAAACATCTTAGTATATATTATTTTAAATGACTTTGAATTAGTATATTAATTGTCATTTTTTGCTAATAAATTCATCTGCAACTATTCAGCACAGTTTACACAATATAGGCTTTCAGGAATAAATAATATACGTTGAATAGGGATTTTTACTCCGCATTTTTTGCATTTGCCAAATTCCGTGGAACCTACTTTTTGGACTTTTGCAATGGTCTTATTCTTTCTTTAATTTGAGTTCATAAGGTACTTAGGCATCTCTATATCTTAGGTCTGAGATAACCATCATTCTTAATGATCATTTGAACGAACTCAGCTTCTTTTAGCATTGGTTTAATTTTTTTGAGATGTAAGACGAGATACTCAAGCCGCTGGTTTTCTGAAGTCATTTCAAGCAATTCCTGCCTTTGGGCTAAGGTAAGCCCCGCTTTCTGAGCAATTAAAAAAGATGGATAATAAGTTGACACTTCATTCCTCGAAATTTTTTCAATTTTTATTGAGTTTACAAATTCGGCTATAGAATTAAACTCAATAATAGATCTTTCAAAAAGATCATGGTCTAACTCTTCCTCCAGATCATCAAAAAATTCGACCTCTGCCTCAACGTATTTATTCTCATTCTCATCAAAAGTATCCAAACGGTACCGCCTGATACCTTTAACAGTAATATCAAGATTCCCCTTTTCATCCTTCTGCACTATGTCGAGTATCTGTGCAGAGCAACCTACATTATACATCTTTGTAGCTACAGATAAGTTGATGCCAAATGTAGTTTTATTAACTAAACAGTTATTAATCAACCTTTTATATCTTTCTTCAAATATGTGCAAAGGGAAAACCGACTCTGGAAAAAGCACAATTTGAAGCGGAAACAGTCCTAATCTATCCATATTAATTCTTTTAATAATCCAATAATATTAAGCAAACAGTTATTAATTATATTTTAACAAACTTTTAATAAACAGAAATCTAACAAAAAATTCTATTAATTAAAAAATTAAATTTGATCAATCAATCAGCAGATAATGCACAAGCGGGTGTATATCACGAAATTGAAAGCATAATTTTGATGTTACTGTATTGCTCCAACCCTATGAAAGATGAAGAAATTTCAAAATACTAATTTGCAAATACTGCTTTAAGAATAGACCAAGAATTAAGTGAATCCTGAGTAGTTTTAATATCAATCCATCGGATAATACTCCATAATCCGTCTGATTTGGGATATATAGTAAACTGAAGAGTCCCAGTGAAATCATTATCAATAGAGCCAAGATTATGACTGATATTCAATGCGTAATCAGCAATGAAAACGGAAGAATCAGGCGATAGAACATCAAATTTCTGATTGCTGATTACAATTACCGGCTTAGAATCCTCATCCAAATTTGAGATCATAGAAAGAAACGAACGTCTTTCGTCGTCCAAATCCCATGAATCGAAAAGAGATGTGTAGATAGCGTGAGCATTTGCTGTTGGTTCAAACCTGTAAGTGTTTTCGCTATACTCTGTAGAAAAGTTAGCCATGTAATTTTCTGTGTTCTTTTCCTCAATTGAGTTGATGAAGTTGGAAATAACAATATTCGGAGACGTAGGCGGCATATATGATGATTTATCACTTGTTGGAGCTTCTGGATTTCTGGTTTCGAAAAGTCCACAGGAAGTGATTAGAAATAGCGATATAATAAGCATTGTAATATTTATCTTGTAGCATAGCTTTATGACAAGAGTGTTAGCATTTTTCATATCATTCTGCGTGATATGAGAGGGATTGTGGGATGTTTCCATCAGTTCTAACAAGTTATTCTCCAATTGGCTGTTGACCATAGAATTTATCCAAGGTATTAATAATTTTATTGTATTTCATGATATAGCTCGCAATGATTCAAATTAATATACTATTGAAAGACGGATAAACCCGGAAAATTATTGATGGGTCTGCTCTCATAACTTCTGTCATTATTATAAAACATAGGAGTTTGTGGGAATAAACATACCACCCAAAATTGATGCGCGTGATTACACTCGAAAGCTACTGAAACCCTATGAAATATTCACATTATTAGTTGCTTTTATTTTTTCGTCTTATTCAATAACTCTACTATTAAGCTCAGTAAGCCATGCTAATAGATTATCAACGTCTTTTTCAATTTCAACAGGTTCTGGAATTTCAATAGGAGTTTCAGTCGGTTGGCTGTGTTCATAGCAAGAATATCGTGTCATAAAATCATCAACCATTTTACAATCTTCTTTCTATATTCTATCCAATTTTGGGACTTTTCCCATTGTGTTTACATCCCGCCTGTATCTTTGAATTACATCTGCTAAAAAATCAAGTTCTACAATATATACATCCTTTTGTTAATATCCATGTGGGGCATTATAAATAACAGGTACAATTAAACCATCAGTTTTAGTGTACCAAAACCTCTCATATACCATGATGTTGCCATTCGTATCTGGAACTAATCGGTAGTTCTTAATGAGATTGTCATTCGTTTCAGATGTATAAAGAGTATGTATTTCAGGACTCAATTGTTTTGTTAATAAAGCTGCGGCAGACTCGCCTCCCCATTGTGTTTCTTTTACATTCAATTCTAAACTGTCCCAGTTATCAGAATGTTTCTTATCAACAAACCGATATTGACCAATGAATATAGAATGCTTCAGTATATCTTCATACCTGCTTACCCATTGCTTTAGAAGATCATGCTTGTTAGTAATCTTGCGATTTTTCCTATCAATTTGAATAATTTTATCATCTGGAACTCCATTACAGCCCTTGACATTTATGATGTTTGTGATTATATTGAATTTTTTAGGTTTGGGATTATCAACTGAAGAATAATCAATCTAATATTCAGTTTATCTTATTTTCCAATTAAGAGAGAATCTGAAATGAAAAAAAGTCCAGAAGAATTACTTACAGTAATAAACAGTATTTCTGAAGGTATCTTTACTGTTGACTTAGATTTCAATATAGATTTTATAAATGACTCTGCTGCAAAGATGCTGGAATTAGATGTTTCTGAAGCAGTTGGAAAGAAATGCCATGAAGTTCTAAATACTAAAGCCTGCGATAACAAATGCCCTTTGAAGATTGCTTTTCAAACAAGGGAATCCGTAATTGAAGAGCCGATTTGCATTTTTCTCAAGGATAAACCAAAGCCGATTTGCATTTCTGCAAGTTTGCTATACGACGAAAATGGGGAAATAATCGGGGGTGTTGAAACTTTAAGAGACTTAAGCCTTCTGGAGCATCTTAAAAAAGAACTGTATCAGAAGTATCAGTTCGAGGATATTATCGGCAAAAGCAATGCAATGCAAAATTTATTTGAATTGATTGAAATTGTAGCTGAAAGCGGTTCCACTGTGCTGATTGAAGGTGAGAGCGGTGTCGGTAAAGAGCTTATAGTTAGGGCTATACATAATCACAGCCAGCGAAAAAGCAAACCGCTTGTGAGCATCAATTGCTCTGCTTTGCCAAGTACTCTTCTGGAATCGGAACTTTTCGGCTACGTCGCCGGAGCGTTTACTGACGCTAAAAAAGACAAAAAAGGTAGATTTGCACTTGCAGAAGGTGGCACACTTTTTTTGGATGAAATCGGTGAACTTTCCAAAATGATACAGGTTAAGCTTCTGAGGGTGCTTCAGGACAAAAAATATGAGCCTCTTGGTTCAACAAAATCATTTAAAGCAGATGTAAGATTTATTACAGCAACAAATAAGGATCTTGAAAAACTTGTTGAAGAAAAGATTATAAGAAAAGATTTTTACTACAGAATTAATGTAATTAAGATAAAAGTGCCACCTTTGAGGGATAGAATGGAGGATATTCCCCTTCTTGCAGAGCATTTTATTAAAAAGCAGAATCATCTTCATAATAAAAAAATTGAATCCATAAGCCCAAGAGCTTTAAGTCGCCTTATGGAGTATGATTTCCCAGGTAATGTTCGGGAGTTAGAAAATATTATTGAGCATGCTTTTGTGCTTTGCAGGGGTGTTATAATTCAGCCAGAACATCTGCCCGAAAAATTCAATCTAAGTAGCTCTGTACCTGCTGTTGAAATCGCCTCAAATTTAAAAGAAATGGAGGGGCTTTTCCTGATAGCTGCATTAAAAAGAAATAACTGGAATCGAAAGAAAACTGCCAAAGAACTGAATGTTCACCCTTCTACAATATACAGAAAACTCAAAAAAGTTGGTTTTAAAGCTCCCAAAGAGAAGTAGAATTGCATAATTGCGAAAACCTTCTTATCTAAAGTATGCATATTTGCAAATAAATATTTATTAAATGATCATGCTCGTTCTTGCTATTTTATTACATTTCAACTAATTACATTTAATTATCTTGGATGCCAATAACTTTGGTATGATATTTCTATATGCTAAAGTAGTGGTAAAATTGATACCGATTACGAAAGTGAAGGTGATGAAATGATAGAATCAGTTGATATATTAAAACGACAGGACTGGTTTGGAGGGCAATTAACTGATGTTGGGAACAAAACTAAAACGCTTCCACAATTAAACAGCAATAATTTCAATCAGCTCAGATATATGATAAATGTTTTTAGACAAATATCATGCGACTTTATAAATATAAATGCAATCTTGGATTCACAACTCCTGATCCTCGAACGAAAAACAAGCAACTTACGAGATTTGAACTTA
>CAYQTZ010000231.1:0-5024 GCA_964420565.1 uncultured Hyphomicrobiales bacterium | reverse complement strand
TTACTTCCCCTCTTGGTAAGAGGGGATCGAGGGGTGTTTATGAAAAAAATTTATCAAGCTGATCCCACTCCGACCCACCCTTACGAGTCCAGACTTGTCGAGAAAAGGGGGCATAGGGGGATTTTCTTTGGTTTTGCAATGGTCTTTCATTGTTAATAGGAGAGAGGAGATCACTCCCCAATTTTGCTAAACCCCAATTATTGATAGCGTGCCTGCATAAAAAAACTCTCTCTACATTTTAATAGAGAGAGTTTAAAGAATGAATGATCCGATACTTATTTTACAAACTGTGCCTTTATCATATTCAATGCAGAGCCAGCTTTGAACCACTGTATCTGGGCGTTATTGTAAGTATGCTCCACTTCGAATTGGTCGGAAGTTCCGTTTTTGTGGTGGAGAACAACAGTTAGAGGCATATTAGGGGAGAAGTCGTTTAATCCCTGAATGTCAATAGTGTCATCTTCCTGTATTAATTCATAGTCTGCTTTGTTTTTGAAAGTTAAAGCAAGCATACCCTGCTTTTTCAGATTTGTCTCGTGGATCCTGGCAAAAGATTTTACCAGCACTACTTTTACTCCGAGATGTCTCGGTTCCATCGCGGCGTGCTCGCGGGATGACCCTTCGCCGTAATTTTCGTCACCAACTACTACAGATCCAATATTACTTGCTTTGTAAGCTCTTTGCACTTTAGGTACTTCATCATATTCGCCAGTTAGTTGGTTCTTTACTTTATTTACTTCGTCATTGAAAGCATTTGTAGCGCCAGTAAGCATATTATCAGATATATTGTCTAAATGCCCGCGAAAACGCAGCCAAGGACCTGCCATAGAAATATGATCTGTAGTGCATTTTCCTTTTGCTTTTATCAATAGTTTTAAGCCTTTGAATTCCTCTACATGAGCTGGTTCAAATGGCTTCAGTAGCTGCAATCTCATAGAATCAGTTGCGACGATTATTTCTACATTAGAGCCATCTTTGGCTGGAGCAAGGTAACCTCGGTCTTTCACGTCGAATCCCCTTGATGGTAGCTCTTCGCCAGTTGGCTCTGCCAGCATGACTTTTTCGCCCTTTTCGTTAGACAAAGTATCTGTAATTGGGTTGAAAGATAATCTGCCGGCTATAGCCAGGGCAGTAACGATTTCTGGTGATGCAACGAAACCGTGAGTGTTTGGGTTGCCGTCGTTTCGCTTTGCAAAGTTGCGGTTGAATGATGTAATGATTGAGTTTTTCTCCTGCTTTTCTGCTCCGTGCCTTGCCCACTGACCAATGCAGGGACCACAGGCATTAGCCAGCACCACGCCACCAATTTTCTCGAATATATCTATGAATCCATCTCTTTCGATAGTATATCTTACTTGCTCGGAGCCGGGAGTAATAGTATATTCAGATTGTACTTTCAGATTTTTATCCAATGCCTGCTGAGCAAGAGAAGCGGCGCGCGAAATATCTTCGTAAGATGAATTGGTGCAAGAGCCGATAAGTCCTACATCTAATTTATCGGGCCAATCATTTGCTTTTACGGTTTCTGCCATTCTAGAGATGGGTGTTGCTAAGTCCGGTGTGAAAGGACCGTTAATGTGTGGCTCGAGTTCAGAGAGATTGATCTCTATCAATTCATCAAAATATTTTTCGGGATTTGCATATACTTCCGGATCACCAGTCAAGTGTTCTGCTATATTTCTTGCCATGTCGGCAACTTCTTTTCTGCCAGTAGATACCAGATAATCATACATTTTATCGTCGAAGCCAAAAGTAGATGTAGTGGCACCGATTTCAGCACCCATATTGCAGATAGTGCCTTTGCCGGTACATGATATTGTGTTTGCACCTTCGCCAAAGTATTCGACTATTGCTCCAGTACCGCCTTTTACGGTAAGGATTCCGGCAACTTTCAGTATTACATCTTTCGCAGATGTCCAGCCACTCATTTTGCCTGTTAGTTTAACGCCTATCAATTTGGGGAATTTCAGCTCCCAGGGCATACCTGCCATTACGTCTACTGCGTCTGCTCCACCTACACCAATAGCCACCATACCGAGCCCGCCAGCGTTTACAGTATGGGAATCTGTGCCAATCATCATTCCGCCTGGGAAAGCATAATTTTCGAGTACTACCTGATGAATAATGCCTGCACCCGGTTTCCAAAAGCCAATACCGTATTTGTTTGATACAGAAGCAAGGAAATCATAGACTTCTTTGTTCACATCTTTGGCTTCTTCGAGGTCTTTGTCTGCTCCGACTTTTGCCTGAATAAGATGGTCGCAATGCACAGTGGAAGGGACGGCTACCGTAGGCCTGCCTGATTGCATGAATTGCAGCAAAGCCATTTGGGCGGTAGCATCCTGCATAGCTACGCGATCTGGAGCAAAGTTTACATAATCAGTCGCCCTTTTAAATTCGCGGAGTTCGCTTTGTTCAAATAGATGTGAATATAGAATTTTTTCTGCCAGAGCCATGGGCCTTATAAGCATATCTTTGGCATTTTTAATTCTTCTTGGCATGTTCTCATAAAGCTGTTTGATCATTTCTAAGTCGAATATCATGGTATTATTCCTTAATATAATATTAATAACCCGTTAGTTTTCAAGATTGAACTATTAAAATAAGAAATCTAAAGGATTAAGACAACAAAATATAAAACAAATCCAAACATAGTGATTACAAAAAGTAAAAAATATTGGTATTATATAGTAAAATTCAAAAATAAAGACCATTGCTAAAAGTACATTTTTATGATCAGTTGATGTGAAAATTGGAATGCCGTTGTCTTATCAAAAGTATATTTAGACTTTAAATTGATAAATTAGAAACAATTCATTTTATGTACAACTGTAACTTATGGTAATAGATTTTTTCTTGATTAAGCATCAATCTTTAACTTTGCAGACTGCACTGTGATCATAGTTCAGCATCCTATCTGCTCAAACTTTAAACTTCTTTTTTTGGCAGTGTAATAATAAAATCAGAACCTTCTCCTTGTGTGCTAATTACTTCGATAGTTCCTTCGTGCATATCTATGAACTCCTTGCAAATTATAAGCCCAAGCCCGGTGCCACGTTCATTGTTAGTGCCGAGTGTAGTAACTGTAACATCTATTCTAAACAGACGTTCGCGAATTTTTTCGCTCATTCCAATGCCATTGTCTTTAATAGAAATTATCACATTATCTTCATACTCAGTATGACTGACAGTAATTTTACCACCATTATTGGTAAATTTTATTGCATTAGATACAAGGTTCCTTATGACAGTAGTAATCATATTATGATCAATATTGATATAGCAAGGGCAATCGCCCTTAGAGCTAAGTTCTATGTCTTTGCGTCTCGCCGCTAAACGCATTAAATCAATATTGGATTTAATGATATAGCATAAGTCCATTCTCACTGGCTTAAAATCAATCTTTCCGCTTTGAGAGTTAGACCATATTAATAGATTTTCCAAAAGTTCAAAAAGAGTCGAAGAAGTATCTTTTATTTCTTTCGTAAAATCATATAATTCGTTATCATCTAAGTTATTATATTCATCAACCATCAGCTCGCTTAGATTTCTAAGAGCAGCAATTGGATTTTTTAAATCATGGGCAATAATTGAAAAGAACTTATCTTTAGTAATATTCAAATTATTAAGCTGTTGGTTTTGCTCCGATATTTGTCTATTCAAATCCGAAAGCTCGCTGTTTGCTTTTGATAGCTGTTTTTGTTTACGATAATATATGTAGATGATAGACAGCAAAGAAAAACCTATCACAAAAAAAACTGCATATTGATATTTTTGCTGCATTTCCTGAGTTTTTATCTTTTGCATATTCTTTTCATTTTGGTATTTTATTTCGAACTCAAGTATTGCCTGCCGTTTGCTGGCGTTAAATATTGCATCGAAGTAGTTTGTTTGCTTTGTTCTGTAATAATATGCTTTTTTATAATCACCTAAAGTATCATAAGAAATCGCCAGCAAATTAGCAATATCAACTAAGGAGTAGGTCAATCCACGTTTCGAAGCCAATTCATAAGCTTTTAACCCATTGATAATGGCTTTCTTAAAATCACCCTGATAGTAATATATACCAGCGATATTATTCAGATAGTTAGAATATTCCACTGAGTTGATAACGTCAGCCATAGACACAGATCTCTCAAGATATTCTATGGCTTTACCGTAATCTTTCAAATCGCGATAGCTGGCACCAATAATATTATAGTTATTGACAAGCAAGGAAGTGTCGTTTAAAGCATTGGCAATCTTATTAGACATTTCTGCATATTTAATGGCAGCTGTTACAGGGTATTGGTCTTTGTCCTGATGCATAACGGCAGCAAAGCGATTGTAGGTTCTGGCAAGATAAAGAGAATCATTCAGCTCTTTGAATATTTTTTCTGCACGCTTCAAATGTATAATAGAAAGATCGAAATCCCTGGTTGCGCGATAATTCTCGCCAAGCTGGCGTACTATTCGACCAATCAAATGCTGATCTCCGAGCTGTTCTGCCAGCTTAAGTGCATCTGTAAGATATTTCGTTGATTTCAGATAATCAGCTTGAATAAGCCAATAGACACCGTAAGAAAGATATAATTCAGGTAAATATTCAGTAAGATCATTTTTTTCAATTAAATTACTCAAAGTGTCCAATATCCGACCAGATTCGAGAGTAAAGTCAAAATCAAAATCATTTATCGAGTTGAGTATATATTCAATGCAATCCCTTTCGCTTTTACATTCTTTGAGTTTCTCTAATATTTCAATATGCGACTCTGCTTTAAGCGAAGTAAAGCTAATAACTAAGACAAGAGGAATGATTTTCAAAGTCCAATATATGATACCTCTGGCTTTTTTCATAGTCAATATTTCAGTTGTGTTCATTAATTCATACAAATATAAAAAAATAAAAGTAGGTTCATATAAAAAAGTTCAATTAATGATATTAAGTACTATTACAAAAGTCCAAAAACTGATCCCTCCCCAGCCCTCCGAGACTGTGTTACAGCCCCCAAAATCGGCAAATATTATTTTTTTGGTGTAGAGTT
>CAYQTZ010000230.1:2556-5027 GCA_964420565.1 uncultured Hyphomicrobiales bacterium | reverse complement strand
CTGGAACTATACTAACATGGGACTCATCCAGACACCCTTCAGGAACTTACTATTGTAGAATTAAGAGCAAATCTTTTAACAAAACTTACAAAATAATAGTAAGCAAATAAAGGAAGGGCATAGACATGAAAAAGCATATATTAGTTTTACTGATCTTCAGCTTTAGCATATTAGAAGCACAAGAATTTGAGCCACTTGGAGCTATGACATTTTCTCTTTATAATGAGCCACCTTATATACCTACAACATATTCAGGCACTCTTGCTGATCCAAAGTTTGACCAGACAGAGTTTATCAGGGGTTGGCAGTGGGGAGCACCTCCAATAGGTTTGCTTTTCTTGAGATCATCGAAGACAGACACGGATTGAAGTCAACAATCATCACTTCGCAGCTCCCAGTTTCACAATGGCACAATGTAATCGGCGATGCTACAATTGCTGACACAATTCTTGACAGGATCGTTCATTCTGTTCACAGAATCAAGCTAAATGGCTCATCTATTAGAAGAATGCAAATCAGAGTGATGCAAGAGAAATAGCTGCAAGAGCAACAATCTATCACAGGTTGTTTTTTAAAGAAAAATGATTAAATTACAATTATTGTTTGACATCTTAGTAGGGTACTTAACTCCGAAATGGGTGGGGTACTTTGTCCGAAATAGGTGGGGTAATATATGCGAAATTGACAGTAACCCAATCTTCCATGGTAATCACTTCAATTTCTCCTGAATTAGAACACAAAATGTTTCATATTCAAGATTTTATCTATCAAATAGCGGGTCAATTTTCAGCGGGAAAAGCGGGTCAATTTTGAGTGGGAAATAATACTTTTTTCTATCATCATACGTTACAATGTGAAAGTATAAATATTTTTATTATATTTGTTGTTGTTTTAATACATTTATAGAGATAAGTAATGGCAAAGAATCAACCAGTTCAAACAAAAAGCAAAGCAAGAACTGTCAGAAAACGAAAAAGCTCAGACAGCAGATCATGGGAATTTCCGTTGAATAGAAAGAATTTACAGATACTTGGGCTTGGGATCATCATAATCCTCGTTGGCTTTGCTCTGATGGCAACAGGCATAACTGACGACGCTGCCGTGCCAGATGGCACATGGAATAACCCACTTGCTGTGTCGGTAGCTCCAATATTACTATTGATTGGTTATTGCGTGGTAATACCTTATGGAATATTAAAATATTTCAGAGGCAACGAATCAGATACAAATAACTGATCATGGCATCAAAAGCAGGATACCTGACCATAGTCGGCAATCCCAATGCCGGCAAATCTACTTTAAGGAAAATAACGAAGAAATACCTTATGCAACAGAAGTGAATATTCCGGAATTTAAGGAAGGCTAAGAGGGCAAATAGTATATATCCGCCGATATTATCATAGAGCGGAAATCCCAGAAGCCAATTATTATAGGTGCTAAAGGCGAAAAACTTAAAAGAGTGGGCGATCGCTTCCGCAAAGCAATAGAAGAACATTTGCAGAAGGAAATTTATCTCTATCTATTTGTAAAAGTTCGCGAAAAATGGCTAAATAATAAAACATTGTTGAAATCTTACGGATATTGTCAGTTTTGAAAAAAATCAACTTCAGATTCAATTTTAGGAATTTCTTATTTGTATTTTTTAGTTGGGTAATTGCCTTTTTACTTATCTATATCTTCAGGTTTTACAAATTTGATACCACCTATATTGTCCTTCAGGGCTTAGACTTCAATTATTTTGTACCTTTGATATCAATAATTCTATTAAGTTTTGTCTTTGGCTTGGCAAATAGTATTTTCGAAACGCTCTTCAATCAATATGTAGGAAAAAAACTTGCTTTCGGTGTGTTAGTGATCATTAAAACATTACACATCATTCTTTGGCTACACATTGCTATTGTTATCATATTTTTTATCAATTCATCGCTCTTGGGTAGCGATAAAGTGTTAAACAGTCTTACAACATTTTATTTTGATGGCGGCTTTTTGGTAATCACAATTTATGCACTATCTGTCAGCACCATGATAAATCTTTTACTGCAGGTCAATAAATATTTTGGTAAAGGTGGTTTATTAAAGCTGATAACAGGCAAATATCATCAACCCAAAAAAGAAGAAAGGATATTCATGTTTTTGGATATTAAATACTCAACAACATTAGCTGAGAACCTCGGCGAAATAGAATATAGTCGCTTTTTAAAGAAATTCTTTCTGGATTTATCTGATCCAATAGAAAAATCACGGGGAGAGATATTCCAATATGTAGGCGATGAAGTTGTTGTTACATGGCTTCCCAAAAAGAAGTCCGATCATGAAAACTCAATAAAATGCTTCTTCGATATACAAGCATCTATTGATAAACAAAAGAATGAATACATGGCAAGCTTTGGGATATACCCCGAATTTAAAGCCGCTATTCATTCTGGAATTGTCGTTACCACTACTGTTGGCTATTATAAAACTGATATAGT
>CAYQTZ010000230.1:0-2546 GCA_964420565.1 uncultured Hyphomicrobiales bacterium | reverse complement strand
TGGCGATGCCATTAACACAGCATCCCGAATACAGGAAAAATGTAATGAGTTAAATTCAAGTCTATTAATATCCGAAGAGCTGTTAAGTAAAATAGATAATAAAGATCAATCTATTTCCAAAGACTTAGGCAAATATCTACTGAAAGGAAAATCAAAAGAAGTGAGACTTTATTCTGTTGAGAAAAGTTGATCAAATAAAGGCTCACTTTTATTTTTTGAGGAATTTAGTTAAGTTCCCGCTTAAATAATTGACGCAGGTAAACTCATAAATATTCCCAAACTTGAATTCAAATCACCTATACCGTACGCCATTACATTTAATATTTTTTCATTTGAAAAAACAATTGAAAGCTGACCTTGACTAATAAAATTATTCATATCTTCTTGAGAAGAATATATTGCCATATTTTGAGTTATACCATATACTCCATAAGGTGTAAAGAAACTGAGGTCTTTCACTTCGGAATAAACTTTAAGATCGTCTGTCCCTCCAAGAATTACAATTAATTTATTTGAGTGATCCATGTTATTAATAAAATTAAGATCAACATATCCAGGAGGTATAACTATCTCAAGCTTTGAGTTTCCTATGATCATTGATTGATAGCCCTGCGAAGCTTTATTTGCATTAATAGCAGGGGTCAGGAATTTCTGAATATTTTCATCAGTTACCAAGTTTCCAAATATCATTTTGATCCCTTCTTGACTAGCTACAAATTTTTGCATATCACCGAACATATTCGCAGGACCAATACCGAGAGAATTTGAATAAACCAAAAATGGACTGACTTTTAAATTATTACTGCTGATATCTTTGATGATGTCAGTATTCCTGATCTTCTGGTCGGTAGCAAATTCATAGTTCTTTTTATCTCCAACAATAGAAGCAATGTCGAGATTTGTGATCAAAAGCAGATCGCGAAGCTGTATCACGTCATTCATATTTTCGAAATTCTTAGAATTCTGAGGATTGTCAATTACTCTGTCGAGGTCTTTGATTACCTCATTCAAAATATCATTTCTTTTCATGAATTGTATATGAAAATCTGCTATTTGTATCATTTGATTCTCTACATCCGAAGTTGGTGGATCGTCATTATCAAAGGCAGCAGCGAATGTCTCAATAGATGTCTTTAGTTTTTCGCGATTATTATCCACAAATTCGCGAAGGTCCATCAGCTTATCGCAGATATTGCCGCTGTTATCTGGCAGTTTCCCGCAGAAATTTGGATAGTTAATTGAGCTGAGAACATAAGACAGACGATTCATTGTAACGTAATAGTAAGTAAGGTCTCTGACTAAAAGCTTGATCTGAGCATCATCTTTGATAAAATCGGAACGTAGCTCAATATCATATCCCTGCACATTGGCTTCATTGTGTTTCTCAACCTTTCCGATTGAACCCGCAGCCAATTCTTCTTCGTTTTCAGGATATGAGTTGCTGATAACAAGTACAACGACAACGGCGACAATTAAAACTAATGCGGTAACTATAAGAAATTTTTTGTTCATGACATACTCCATAAAAAAATAATTTAAAATCTTAAGTTAAAATAGTCAAAAAATTCTACTAAAACAAGAAAATTCAACTGAAATCAAAACAGTTTAGAATCTATTGAATGTTCTCTTATTGTAATAGTCGGGAGAAAGATAATAGTAGTCATCCTAATGCCTTAGCAAATGGCATTAATTGGTAGTATTATTAAACTTTTTTCAAATTTTTTTCGTTTATCATGTTTTAATATTGTTCATTTTTAAAAGAAACGGAGATATAATGGAAGAGATCACCAAACATCCAAACAACACTTTTTCGTGGGTTGACCTTGCTACAATCGATGCTGAAGAATCCAAAAAATTCTATAAAGCTATATTTAACTGGGATTATGTAGATGAGCCACCTAGTGAGGGTATAGTATATTCAATGTGTACTATCAATAATAAACAAGTTGCTGCTATTTATGAAATGCCAGATGATCAGAAAAAAATGGGAATTCCTCCATTCTGGCTCCCATATATTAGTATTGAGAATGCAGATGAAACTACTAAGAAGATTACCCAGCATGGAGGAAATGTCATAGCTCCTCCTATGGAAGTATTCGATAATGGCATAATGGCAGTTGTGCAGGATAATTCAGGTGCTATGTTCGCTATTTGGCAGGCAAAGAGCAACATTGGCGCATCTTACAAAAATGTACCAGGCTCTATCTGCTGGATGGAACTTGGTGTGTTTGATATTGAAAAGCCAAAACAATTTTACTCAGAAGTTTTCGGCTGGTCAAGCAAAACAGAGAAAATGGGGGAAACTGAATACACAACTTTCTTCTTTGGTGATGACACACAGGATATGGCTGCGGGTATGTATTTAATGACTAAAGAAATGAAAGATATTCCTCCGCATTGGCTTACATATTTCATGGTAGCCAAAACAGCAGATACTCTGGAAATAGTAAAAGAAAACAACGGCGAAGTGATCATGGGTCCAATGTTTATACAGGATATAGGTAATTTTGCTGTTATTCGCGACCCACAGGGTGGTGTTTTTGGAA
>CAYQTZ010000229.1:0-5031 GCA_964420565.1 uncultured Hyphomicrobiales bacterium | reverse complement strand
AAAGTGATTCTTGTTCTATTTGACTAAGTATATTATCTGTTGTATTCTTTTTTGATTATCTTATGAAACTCGTAATGATCATTAAGTGTTATCTTAAGAATATAACACCCCGATGCTAACGATGATATGTCAATTTCTTTGCGAACAAATAATTCTTTGGAGATCAATTCTCTGCCAAACATATCGTATATCTGAATTTCTATCATAGTTGATGCGGGATGCTCAACGATAATATGATTTTTAGCTGGATTAGGATAAATTTTAAAAATTCCTGATTCAATTTCTTTAAAATTAATATAACCCCATGAGTTTTCTCTTCCCGGTGTGCCTGAGTCTATTTTGGAAGCTTTCCAATTCTCTGGGATGGAATTGTTTAGATGCTCTTCCATTAATTCAAGTGAATAACCAGTGCCATCGGCGTTATTGTCCCAAGGCAAAACATTCGAATAATTTACTGAATCCATTAATACTTCGCTATCTGAGTATAATCGCACTATATCATCTGTTCCAAGTCCGAAATCAAAATAACCCGTTTGATTGAAAACATTTGGATATTGATGCACGAATCCTGTAGAATCGTTAGATATTACCAAATATCCTTTTGGCTCTATTAGGCAAGCTTCTGGAAAACGGAAGACATGATTTTCATTTTTATCTTGTAATGTCCAGTCGTTAGTGTAAATAGTAATATTATTGGGATTATAAAGCTCTATCCAATCCACAGAAGTCCCTGTCTCGAAGTATTTATACATGATTTCATTTATCACAGGATATTCAATTTCATGTTCTGATATGAACTCTGCTTCTATGTAATATAAAGAATTTGGCAATTTTATGCTAACAGTTTTAGAGTCTGGCATTAAGGAGCTTTTCCATGATTTGAAATGATAGCCTTTGTTAGGTATGGCAGAGATTTTAACTGGTAAATCGCTGAAATAGTAGTATTCTTTATCATGATCTTCAACTATTATGGAATTGATTTTATACTTACCATGTTCATTCTCAACAAATCTAACTGAAGCTGTATCATAAACGAAAAGATTTCCTAACATTGATTCCCATGCCTTTTTGGGTCTTTCTTCAAGAAAATCTCGGATTTTATTAATATGTTCTTCCCAATCCTTACAGGATCCTTCCCATTTATTACTGTGTCTTGGTATTTCAGGAGAGATCAAATCAACGAGTGAATCCAGCATCGTGAGGGTATTTTTTTTATCAAAAGTAGTATTTAATAAATCGCAATATTTGTTAATGATCTTTGTTCGGGTTTCCTTATGCCTTATCAATATATCGAAAAGTTGAGCATAAAAGCATAACGGAGGGAAAAAATTCCCGAAATTATGCTTTTGTCCGGAAAATGCACAAGATATATCACTGTCGTAAACTATCCAACGATAGCTTTTGTCAAAATCATCAGATTGCCAGAATTTCTGATTGGAACAAGGCCAATCAATGATTAAACTGAAGAACCTAACAGCAGTATAATTTATGTAATTCTCAATATCAATTTTCGACATTAGAAATTCGACATCTGCATCATTTGAAATATCAAGCATATCGAGAGTATCAATTAAAGCAAGTAATGAATCATACTGACCATTTTTAACCATATCGTCATCCTCGAACAAATTGATATTGTTGTCATTAATCCTGTATTGAGAGCTGATCATTTTCTCGTCAACTCTTTCCTGAAGCATCATCAAACCCCAATATTCTCCATTTAGATATACAATACATGGCTGGAAAGATGTCGCCAGATTTTTATCAATACTTCTCGCTAAAAGATTAACGAATGAATCCCTGAGATAAGAATAGTGGAAATCCTGACCAGCATTTCTTAGAACAAGGCGTTTATATTCTGAATAATCATTATTAAAGAATGGGTAATTAAAATAGTTTTCGCCATATCTGTTCCGAGCATACATTCTCATAGATTTCATAGGTACAGTTAGTTTGGAAGTGCTGCCGTGAACTTTTATACCCATATATGTTTTGTATTCTTTGTTCTGTTTTGTATCAAAGTAATGAAAATGGGCTGGAATTTCAATGTTTCTTTGTATGTTTCTTTCGTGAAAAATTCCGTGATCTTTAGAAAAGAAATTTTCAGGATCGCTGCTTATAGCAATAACAGGCAATTCAGTTTGTTCATTAATTATATAATTATAATAATATGTATTACCTGATAAGAAAGAATCTCTGTGAACTTTTACTTTGAGTACTGCTGAAGCAGTCAGTTCAATGATCTCACCTGTATATTTGTCTAAAGTATCCGAAGGTTCTGTGCCATCAATAGTATAATAGATATCTATTGAATCTCTATCGTTAAGTATGATAATTTCCTGTGGGCTATTATAAATACCAGGCTTGATATTAAGCTTTGGTTCTTCAGCAAATCCAATGTATATGTGATTATTATCTCTGCCAGGGCTTGGCTTTGGCATGACACCCATTGATTCAGAGCCATCAGGGTATCTGCCAAAAGTAGTGTTCGTTTGTAATACACCAAACCCGACTTCATCCACCAGATTTCCTTCATTATCCCAAAGATAGATAGTCTCATTATTTGATATCTTGAAATTCGAATGAATTTCTCTTGAAATAAAGAGCTTTGCGGGATTGTTATGATTGATGTTCATATAATTGAGATCAGCCAGATCATATTTTTCGCCATTGATCTCGATATCAGAGATAGCAGCAGTAGTAGTATGCTCAGGATTATTGCTGGCAATAGCGATACCCGCATATATTTCATCAGACGATTCAAAAAATAGCTGCCATTCTAATAACCACTCATATTTTTCATTCTGCCAAAAGAAGTAAACAGAATCCTTTTTTCTCTCGAATCTGAATTTATTTATTGGAAAATTCGGCTTGACTTTTGTTTGATGATGACTAATCCAAGCGTGCTTATTGTAACGAAGATGCATGGCGGGCATAACTTCATAGATTTTCTTTAGGACCAGCGATGAATAAGTATCATAGCTTTCTAAACCAGATCGAAAAACTATCCCGACCTGACTTTGCGGCTCGTAGAAATCTATATTATGAAAACTGCATGATAGTGAAACATCGCCCTCCATTGGCAGATAATAATAATCGAGGGCGTCATAATTTAATAATCTGAACGCAGGGGCACTTGATTCAAGAACCTGTTGTTCTTCTCCAAAGCCATTTTTATCAGAGCAATTGACTATAAGAAAACTTTTGGGAGCTAAAGATGTGTCGGGGAAGATGAATGCCTTACCGTAATTATCTCTATCATAAATTTTCCAGCCACTTAGATTGACTGTGTCTTCAGTATAATTGTAAAGCTCTACCCAATCCGGATCTTCGTGATTATGTGTGAAATAATATCCATCGTTAGAACTGCATACTTCATTGATCCTGATCTGAGAATAAACATTAAAGAACATAGCTACAGTGAAAATAATAATAACTAAAATTAATTTGAAATTCATTGGGCTTCACCTGTGTTTTTGTTACATTAGTACAATTTGGGTAATTCTTTTAAATAATTCACCTTTGGATTAATCTCAAAAACACCGATCAATGATAATAGATCAATATATTCTAAATATATCTTCCTCGAAATATTAAGTATTTTAATATTATTTCGAAATATATTTTTTTGGTTGGATATTATCCATAATGGAGAATTTGCTATAGTAGCCATATTCTTAGTCAGAAATTCATTTTCTTCCTCTAACTCTTTGGTATAACCAAGCATTATTTCATATTCGCTGAAAAGTACCTCTAAATCCGAAATGATATTATTTAATTTATTCTGAAATTTTTCCTCTTCGGCATATATATTATTCTTGATTTCCTTTTCTTCTACCTTAAGTAAATCGGTTTTCATCTTATTATCACCTGCAAGAGGCATACGCAATGCCAAGGTAAGGAATAATCTTTCGTTCATGGGATCATCATGTGGACCTCTGTACCTGAATTGCAGGAAATCAAGGATCTGGCTATTTTCAGCATCCTCAATCTTTATCTCGCTATTGATTATGTTGCTTTTAATCTCGAGTTCGCGGAAAGTTGCAGTATTGATAAAAATATTCTGGCGTTTGATTTCTTTGATCAAAGACTTTATGTTCTCAAAATCAATTATTTTATTATCAAGAGAATCTTTATTATCAATATTTAATATTTGCATTAATTTATTCTTTCTGATTTCATATTCTATCAGATTTGATTTATATTCTATTGAGAATGTATTCTTTTTATCTCTGAAATCAATAAATTTATCAATATTCTCATTAGATAAGCTGATCATCTTTTTCCTAACGATTTCTTCATCTTCGTAAAGAGATAATAAGTTTGTGGAAATATCAATTATTTCTTTGTCGAAAATTAATTTCAACCAGTCCTCATAGAGTATTTCTATATAATCTGCTTTGATTTCATCAATATCTTTATTGAACATATCAAGATTTGACTTGTAAAGTTCTTTTTGTGCTGAACGGGTCCATATTGATATTGGCTTAAATCGGATTGTGTACTCTTGCTTTCTTAGCTCAAAATCACGAGTTTCAGAGCGAATATCAATGTCATCAAACCATGGAGCAGAAAAGTCTCCGTCTTGCCTATGTAGCTTAGATTCCAGCTGTCCTAACCGAAGATTCAAAGCATCTTCGAGTAGCAATACATTTTGGCTGATCAGCTCAATAGGTATAGCAAAAAATATAATAATAATAATTAGTTTTGACATTATTTACCACTCAAAAAGTTCTTTCCATTGCTTGTTTTAATCAGTTCGAGCATCACTTTCTCTTTTTGTAATAATTCGTTATCAGGTGGTATTTCGATTACAACCTCCCTGCCATATGTTTTTATTTCTGGCAGTTTCCTCATTCGGCTTGGTATTTCAACAATTCTTGATCCCAAACCTACCAAGACACCTTTGTAGCTAAGGGTTTGGTCTTTCATGGATGAAATTAAAAAAGAATCATTCAAAGCTACATGAAGAATAAAATTATCATTAACGTAACCCTTTACCTGATTAGGATTTGCTTCGTAAAAACTGAT
>CAYQTZ010000228.1:0-5037 GCA_964420565.1 uncultured Hyphomicrobiales bacterium | reverse complement strand
GAGCAGATTACCGCCCCCCGATATCTTGAAAGTCAAAGCCAGAAAATATGGATACGATGGTTACGGTAATGCTACTGTTTTCAATGAAAAAGAAGCTAAGTCTGCTTTTGATAACTTTCAGCAACAAAAGCTAAAACGCCCACTTTTTGTTGAACAATTTGTAGATTTTTCAAAAGAGATAGCCGTCATGGTTGCCCGTAACAAAAGCGGCGAAACTGTAGTTTATCCAACAGTAGAAACAGTTCAGTACAGGCATATTTGCCACGAAGTAATTGCTCCCGCTGAAATTGATGAGTCTTTACGTAAGGAAGCCCAGCAACTTGCTCTTAGATGCGTTGAAGCAATTGATGGCATTGGGATTTTTGGAATTGAAATGTTTGTTAGTAAAAGCAGTGAAATAATGGTTAACGAAATTGCACCTCGTCCTCATAATTCAGGACATTACACAATAGAAGCTTGCTACACATCACAATTCGAGAACTGCATACGAGCTGTATTAGACCTTCCGCTTGGGTCGCCTGATATGATATTGCCCGGTGCAGCTATGATAAATCTATTGGGTACACGCGAAGGCACAGGTGTGCCCACTGACATTACAGAGCTGTTGCATCACACGAAAACATGGCTCCATCTTTATAATAAAAAGCTAAGCCGCAGAGGCAGGAAGATGGGGCACGTTACCACACTCGGGAATACCCCTGTCGAAGCAATGAATAAAGCGAAGTCTGCCGCTGAGGCTATTATATGGTAATAGTGAAATTTTGCTTTTATGATAACGAATGTTTGAGTTTTAGAAATGATTATATATCTTTGTAAATTATACTGAAATTGATTATCTATATAGGATCAATTTATTGCATTGTTGAATAACTCAAGTTTTTTGCTAAGAGTTATTAAGAATATTAGCATTATTAAATATATCGGAAGAATAATATGTTCAAAAGAATTTTAGTAGCAAATCGCGGAGAGATAGCAGTTCGCATTATCCGTGCAGCAAGAGAGATGGGAGTTGAAACAGTAGCTGTCTTTCACGAAGTAGATCGCGGCATGCCATTTGTGCATTATGCTGATTATGCCTATCGTCTG
The DNA here is from genome assembly GCA_964420565.1 of uncultured Hyphomicrobiales bacterium. GTDB lineage: Bacteria > Bacteroidota > Ignavibacteria > Kapaibacteriales > UBA2268 > CAYQTZ01. The sequence goes on along the minus strand of CAYQTZ010000228.1, from coordinate 3,951 downwards.
GAAAGTAAAACACCAAAAGAAGCTTATCTCGATATGCAACAAATACTTGATGTTGCCAAGGCAAGTGGCTGCGAGGCAGTTCATCCCGGCTATGGTTTCCTTTCTGAAAATTCAAAATTCAGCCAGTTAGCCACTGATAGCGGCATCAAGTTCATAGGACCTAAGCCATACGCTATCGAAGTAATGGGTAGCAAAACAAAAGCACGCGAGCTGATGGCAAAAGCAGGTGTGCCTATAGTTCCCGGTACAAAAGAAAAAATTATTGATATTGAAAGAGCTAAGCAAATAGCTGCAGAAATCGGCTACCCCGTTCTGCTGAAAGCATCTGCTGGTGGTGGTGGTAAAGGAATGCGCAAAGTAACCGAAGAAAAGTATATACAGGAAAGCTTCGAAGCGGCTCGTAGAGAATCCCTGAAAGCATTTGGCGATGACTCCATCTACTTAGAAAAGTATATTATCAATCCAAAGCATATTGAAATACAGCTTATAGGCGACGAACACGGTAACTATGTCCATCTTGGCGAAAGAGATTGCTCGATACAGCGCCGCCATCAAAAAGTAATAGAAGAAGCCCCCTCTACTGTACTCGATGATGAATTGAGACACAGAATGGGCAAGGTAGCAATTGATGCCGCTATTGCATGCGACTACGTCAACGCAGGCACAGTAGAATTCCTATTTGATATTAATAAAAATTTTTACTTCCTTGAGATGAATACACGCCTACAGGTGGAGCATCCAGTTACCGAGAGAGTTACCGGAGTGGATCTCGCAAAAGAACAAATACGCATAGCCGCAGGCGAGAAACTCTCATTTAAGCAAGAAGAAATCAAATGGAACACACACTCTATCGAATGCAGAATATATGCCGAAGATCCATTCAATAATTTTTTGCCTGATGTAGGTATCATCAATTATCTGAGAGAACCCGGCGGCAAGGGTGTGCGAGTGGACAGCGGCGTAGAAACCGGCTCGGAAATATCTATTCACTTTGACCCTATGCTAGCGAAACTTGTTACTCTCGGCAAAAATAGAAATGAAGCCAATGAAAGAATGGAACCCGACCAGACAAAATACAGAAATAAGTTATTAAAAACCATAATCCCTTTCGAGCTTGCCGTAATGCATCATCCGCTATTTCGAAGCGGAAACTATGACACTGGCTTTATCGAGAATGAATTCGATTTCGAGGAACTGAACATGATGAAATTAAAGCAGGAAGAAATGATAGCCGCTATTGCTGCTTACACACACAAAAGAGTTAAAATGAAATCTCTTTCCAGTAATAATAAGCCGAAATCGAATAAATGGAAGCAGAAAAGATTCAGTGTCAGATAATTTTTTTTTCTTAATATTTAAAGGTAGAGCATGGAAAAAGTAATTATAAATATTAACGGTAATGATTACCAAGCCGAATATGACCGCAATGATAATACCCCAATATTTATCAATGGTAAGCCAATGAATATTGAGCTGATCAAGGACTTTGGCAGTAATATCTATTCATTTATTGTAAATCAAAAATTAGTGCAGATTGAATTAGACCTTAAGCCAAATGGTCCCGGCTATATCTCGATGGATAGTTTAACACATGAAATTGAGATAACCGATGAAACGAAACGTTTGCTTGAGCAATTTATCAAAGAATCGGGTATTGGGGGAGCAGATGCCGCAGGCATTATTGCCGCACCAATGCCAGGAATGGTAGTCAAGATTTTGTGTTCCGAAGGTGATACCGTTAACCAAGGCGATAAGATCATCATCGTAGAAGCAATGAAGATGGAGAATGCCTTAGCAGCTCCTATCAGCGGAGTGATCAAAAAAATCTACGTAACTGAAGAACAGCCCGTGGACAAAGATGTATTGCTCTTAGAAATAGAGCCATCATAATATAAAGCAAATGGCGATGCTTATAATATAGAGTTCAGATGAAGAAAACTCTCTCGAATGTTAATTTTCAGGGGTTAATTAATCCATTCTACATCGCCACTTGCCAAAATTTATCAGAACTTGTTTAGCTCATTTTTCTTGAATTTTTCGTAAGCTTCTTTTGCAGTTCCGCTTACGGCTCCGGTATAAATTTCTATACCCGTTTGCCTGAGTACTCTTTCTGCGTTTCCTCCAGGCCCATTGCCGGTTATCAATACATTTGGTTTGTATTCAAATAATAGCTGTGCTGCCTGAGGTCCTGCTCCGTGAGCCATATCAGCAACCTTGCTGTTATCTGCGATTTCCAAAGTATCTTTCTCGTCATCATAGATAAGGAAATAAGCGGCTCTGCCGAATCTTGGATCCATCTCGGTGTCCCAACCTTCTCCTTTAGTTGTGAATGCTATTCTCATTATTTTCTCCATTAATTATTTAATAAATCTTTTATTCTATTCCATGCTGTTCGTACCTGTGCTTTTAATTCTTCAGAGTCATATTCCATAATTGTTTTGCCAATAGTCATGGCTTTAGTGAAATCTTCGTCATATTTAAAGCTAATCAGGTGGTGTATGCTTTCCTGCCTGAAATACTCTTCGATTTCTTTGCAGGCATTTGGATTGATATCGCTTTTATTGATGATCCCACTGCACTGTGTATTGAATCTTTTGATTAACTCATGCACTCTTTTCAAATCGTGAACACCCGATGCCGTCGGCTCTGTAACAATTACTACAAAATCAGCACCCGTTAGTGATGATATAACCGGACAGCCAATACCTGGCGAGCCGTCCACAAGCACAAAATCCTTATTCTCTGCTTTAGCTATTTTTCTTGCCTCGTTTTTTACTTTTGACACGAGCTTGCCTGAATTCTCTGCACCAATACCAAGGCGGGCATGAACCATACTACTCCCAGATTTGATATTCGAGATATACCAGTTACCTACGTTCTGCACCTCCATCAGAATTGCATCATCCGGACAGATATGAGAGCAATAAGCACATCCCTCGCAGTTAATCCTGTTAATAATGTAATCATCATTTATTATGGAAATTGCATCAAAGCGACAGACTTCCAGACATAATCCACAAGAAGTACATTTATCATTATCAAGAATAGCTAACTCGCCGCTATAAAAATTATTACTTTGGGCGTGGTCGGGCTGCAATAATAAATGCATATCCGGGGCATCTACGTCGCAATCCGCTGCTATAATATCATTTCCGCCAAGCATAGCAAAGGAAGCCGTAATTGATGTTTTACCTGTGCCGCCCTTACCCGATATAACAACTATTTCTTTCATATCAGATATCTCCGGATATAATGTACCACCTTGTCGAGTTCACTTTTAAATTCACCAACTTTGTCGTATATGATCTCTGCGTTAGAGTATAATTCAGCTATTCTTCTCTGGTTGGGGATCTTTGCTATGATCTCAATATTCTCATTCATACAAAACTTTTCTGTATCATCATTACCAATGCCATATCTGTTTATTATTACAGCTATTGGTTTTTCCAATTGCCTCATAGTTTCTACAGAAAGTTTTAAATCATGCAACCCAAACGGAGTTGGTTCGGTAACCAATATAACCATATCGGCGTTTTTCGTTGATTCAATAACCGGGCACGAAGTACCCGGTGGAGTGTCGTAAATTTTTAATGTGTCATTGTTTATTGCTTGTTCTGTATATTTAATTGTTTGCGAAATAAGAGGTACAGCCTGCTCTCTGCCAATGTCAAGTATGCTTTCAATAAAGTCGAAATCAAGGATTTTATAGTGATTCAAAACTCCGATTTTCACTGGTCGCATAATTAGAGCTTTCTCTGGACATAACTCCACACAGGCGTAGCAGCTATGGCAAAGCTCTGGAAAAGGAATTATCTGATCTCCGAGTCTGATAATAGCGTTAAAATTACAAACATCCTTGCAAATATCGCATGGCACGCATTTATCTTCTAACCAATTCGGTACTTCCTTATATTTAATTTCGCTGTGTATTATTTCATTTTTAAAGAATAT
>CAYQTZ010000227.1:0-5059 GCA_964420565.1 uncultured Hyphomicrobiales bacterium | reverse complement strand
CAGAAATCTCCTTATGCTGCAATAGGAAATTTTTCCTCATAACAAATGTACAAGCATTTTATGTAAAAGTCAAGTAAAAAATAAAAAAAATATAATTAATTTTTATTCATTTATTGATATGTATAATAAATTCATTTTCATAAGTCTTTACAATAATTATGCTATAAAATTAATATTTATTCATTAATTATTTTGTTTTTAGTTTTATTTTTTTTCTGTAAAAAAGTAAACTGTATTAATCAGAAGCCCTTAACGAAGCCCCCATCTACTTGAATATTTACTCCTGTGATAAAGGAAGCTTTATCCGAACATAGGAAACCAGCGAGGTTTGCCAATTCTTCAGGTTCAGCAAAACGCCCGGCAGGGATCTGACTTTTTATACTTTCAGCAAATTTTTCTATGGAAATATTTTGCTTAGCGGCATTTTTTTCGAAAAGTGATTCAAGGCGTTCCGTGCGAGTGTGTCCAGGCAGAAGGTTGTTTACAGTAATGCCAAATGCGGCTATTTCGCTTGATAATGTTTTAGACCAGCTATTCATCGCTCCGCGTATAGTATTTGATATACCGAGATTTTCTATAGGTTGCTTTACGCTTATTGAAATCACATTTAATATTCTGCCATAGTTATATGCTTTCATCCCAGGTATAAGCTGCTGTGTCAGTAACTGGCTCATTATCACATGGCGTTTAAAGGCGTCGAGGAAATCTTCTGTGCTGGCATCCACAATAGTTCCGGGTGCTGGACCACCACTGTTATTCACGAGTATCTGCCATTGCATACCATTGTTCATTTGGGTTTTGATTTCATCCATTATGGGTTTTGGATCTATGAAATCACCTGCTATATAATTATGAGATTGCTGACTATTTTTGGACAGTTTCGAAACTGCTTCTATCAAATTCTGTTCGTTTCTGGATAGAAGAGTAACGTTAGCTCCCATATCAGCAAAATGCTTTGCTATGGCAAAGCCGATACCTTTTGAGCCACCGCATACAAGTGCATTTTTATTGTCTAATCTTATATTCATTTTATACCATTTATGATAATTTATTAATAAAAAAAGGCACTCTTGGTTTGAATAAGAGTGCCTTGATATCTAAAATAAATAATTATTTCTTTTCTCCATCGCAGGTTTTCATTACTTCGATGGTAATTCTTCTGTTTTGCTTACGAATATTTTCTAATTCTTCGGCAGATATTTTCTTTAGTGCATTGCCTGTTGGTTCTTTCACTTTCTGGTGTGAGCTGCCATATCCGATAGTACCCATGATCTTGGAGGGATCTACACCTTGACCAATTAGCCATTCTTTTACTTTTTTGGCTCTCATTTCGGAAAGTTCCTGATTGCGTTTCTTGCTGCCTTCGGCTGAGGCATGGCCTTCTATCATTACCTGCAAGCCTTCGCACTGATTCATATACTCTAATAGTTTAGCAAGACTCTTTGCTGTGCCGTCAATATCAAAGTTAAAATCATCAGTATTGACTTTGAAGAGAATATCAGGGAAGTCAGTTCTTGTGCCAACTTTCGGGGCTTCGGGGCAACCGTTCTTGCCTCGCTCTTCGCTGGCTACACCAGGAGTAAGCGGGCAATCATCTTCGCCATCAATTATGCTATCGCCGTCAGTGTCGGGATTAAGTGGTTCGGTAAAAGTTTTGTTTACTTCTATACCGTCCGTAAGCAGATCATCATCAGTGTCGGCTTTCAAAGGATCGGTCTTATAGACTAATACTTCTTCGCCATCTAAAAGATTATCAGTATCAGTATCTGCTTTTAGCGGGTCAGTTTTATATTTTGAGACTTCTTCGCCATCGAGTAATTTATCGCCGTCGGTATCTGGTTTTAATGGTTCTGTCTTATGGATATTGATTTCATCGCCGTCGGATAATCCGTCTTTGTCGGTATCAGCCATTAAAGGATTGGTTTTGAATTTGCGTACTTCGTCTCCATCACTCAAGCTGTCGCCGTCGGTATCTGGATTTAATGGGTCTGTCCCATGTTCGTTAACTTCGTCTCCGTCAAGCAATCCATCCTGATCAGTATCTGCTACGAGCGGATTTGTCTTATATTGATTAATCTCTATTCCGTCATTCAATTCATCGGAGTCGGTATCGAAGAGAGCTGGATTTGTTTTATGAATATTTACTTCATCTCCGTCGGAAAGTCCATCTCCGTCGGAATCAGTTTTTAACGGGTTAGTATTGTATTTTTTCACTTCTTCGCCGTCGGTCAGCCCGTCTTCATCAGTGTCCGCAATAAGTGGATCAGTATTATATTTAGTTACTTCGTCTCCATCTAGTAAACCATCGCTATCTGTGTCAGAATTAAGCGGATCTGTTTTTCTTGCTATTTCCCCGCCGTCTTTCAGCCCGTCAGCATCTGTATCTGCTTTAATTGGAGATGTCATATACTCCATGACTTCATCGAAATCAGTAAGGTTATCTCCGTCGGTATCTTGTTTTAATGGATCTGTATAATAGACCTTTACTTCCTCGCCATCGAGCAGTCCATCTCCGTCAGTATCAGGGTTACGAGGATCGGTTCCCAAGTCTTTTTCCTGAGTATTGGTCAAGCCGTCGTTATCGTAATCTGCGTCGCCTAAGATATAATAGGATAGACCTAAACCGAATGTAAGCAGATGGTCATCTCCTTCTTCGTATGCAAGATCATCTAAGTAATCAGTGTTTGTAAGCCGGTATTTGCCATATCCGTTCAGAACAAAATCGTCCGTAATATAAGCTTCGAAGCCAATACCCATAGGTACTGTAAATACGGATTTTGAGTATTCTCCCATGGAGTTATTAGGCAGAGCGCCATCATAGCCAGTGTCGCCTGATTTTGGCTCAAAGCTCATGAAGCCGCCACCAGCGAATATATATGGAACGAATGACTGGCTCGGGAACATATTATATGATAGAAGCAGATCGGCAGTTATTATTCTGTCTGAGCTTTTATCATTTATCCTAATAGTGCTGTTTGGGTAAAAATCTCCAATCACAGCATCCTCACCAAAATAATCAGGATATTTATCCATTATTTCTTTGTCATTTTTCCATCTCATCTGGGCAAGTCCGAAGCTTCCATGTACAGATAAGACAGGAAGTATGTTATATCTGACGAATAAGTCGCCAGCCCACCAGAATTGATTATCTGTAAACTCTCCCCAATACTTATTCAAGCCAAAGTTAAAACCAAAAGCCAGACGCTGAGGTTCGGATTGTGCGTTTAATTTTTCGGTTACTGCCATAGCAGAAAGAAACATCAAAGCAATCGCAAATAGTAGAGTAAGTTTTCTTTTCATAAGAATCTCCATTTTAAAATAATAGTACTAATATATAATTAATATACAATAACGATATAGACCTATATATAGACGAAAATAAACTGTTAATATTGTATAATTGTTTATATTAAAATAAATTATAGAATTATCAAAGCTCTTTTCTAAGTCGTGCTACGGGTATTTTTAGTTGTTCGCGGTATTTGGCTACAGTTCTTCTGGCTACCTGATAACCTTTTTCTTTTAGTACAGCACTGATTTTATCGTCGCTAAGCGGTTTACTTTTTGATTCATCTTCGACGATATTTTTTATGATTTGTTTGATTACAGTTGTGGAAATCTCTTCGCCCTCATCTGAAGGCAAGGATTCGCTAAAGAAGTATTTAAGTTCGTAAGTACCAAATTCGGTTTGTACGTATTTGCCATTCACTATTCTGCATACTGTAGATATGTCTAAGGCGGTTTCTTCAGATATATCTTTGTATATCAGAGGCTTTAGAGCAGATGGACCGTCGTAGAAAAAGTTTTTCTGAAGCTGTGCTATGGCAGTCATAACCTTCATCATGGTGCTTTTTCTTTGTCTGATTGCCTGAATCAGGAATTTCGCATCTTCGTACTTATTTCTGATCCAGTCTTTAGTTTCTCTGTTAAATTTTTTATAATTAGTTTCTTTTTTTAATTTTTCGTAAGCTTTGTTCAGCTTTAGAGTAGGAAGCCGGTTATCGTTAATATCTATTATTAATTCATTAGTTTCCTCGTCGCGGCTTATCACAAAATCAGGTATTACTGAATTCATTTCTTCCTGGAATTCTCCGCCGCCTGGCTTGGGGTTAAGCCGTCTGATGAATTCCAGCGCCTCCCTAAGATAAACATCTGTAATCTCTAAACGCTTCATGATAGCGCTATAATGCTTCATTGAGAATTCTTCGTAAGCATCAGTAAGTATTAAGAGAGCTAATTTTTGAGCTGCACTTTTTTTAGGATAGTTCCGGCACTGAGCTACTAAAGATTCCTGTACACTACGAGAAGCCATGCCCGCAGGCTCCATATTTTGAATAACGGAAAGCACCTTCTTGGCTGTTTCAAGATTCACTAATCTCATTTGCCCATTATTTCGCTTAGGGGAATGCATTTCAGGTGTTACATCTGTTTCTACGTCATAAGACATTAGTTCTGTGGAATTTGCTAACTTGCTGGCGCTTTCCACCATTTTTATTTTATCTTCTGAGATAGCGAACTGTCTTGCTGGGTTTTCCATCACAGGCTGCTTGTAATTTTTTCTTTCCTCTTTATGCTTTTGGTAATTCAGCTCGACAATTATCGCATTAGTCTCTTCTACTATCTCCGGGAGTTCGCGTCTTAGATAGCCGTCTGAGTCAACATTGCCTATGATCTGTTCGCCGAGTACGTATTCTTCCTCTGACAAAGGATGCAATCGGAACTGCTCGATAAATTCTTCGATGAATGATTTGCTGGATCTAATCTGGAATGGCTCGCTGTTATCGTCGTCATTTGATTGCGAACCGCCAGAATAAGTAGAATTATCTTCCTGCCATAGCATATGAGAAAACTCAAATGGATCTACGTGGTCATCAATTTTATTTTCTTCTGAATTGCCGTCAGCTTTGAAAGATGTTTCGATAACTTCCTGTGGGTGATCCTCGCCTGGCAGGCGTTCTTCATTATCGGAATCGAATGTATCATCGTCTAAGCCGGATTCATCAAGCTTTTCTTCAAGTCTGTGTATAGGCACGATAGGGAATATCTGATCAATAGCCCA
>CAYQTZ010000226.1:0-5116 GCA_964420565.1 uncultured Hyphomicrobiales bacterium | reverse complement strand
GATTCTATTTCAACTAATACGTCAAGAGGTAATTTGCCTACCTGAAATGCTGACCTTGCCGGTGGATTTTCGCTGAAATACTCTCCATATACTTCATTCATAGCCGCAAAGTCCCCCATATCTTTCAGAAAGACCGTTGTTTTTATCACATTATTTAATGTTAAACCTGCTTCTTCAAGAACTGCTTTAATATTTTCAATAACTTGTTTAGTCTGTCCCTTAATATCTTCCGCTGCAAGATTGCCCTGAGGATCAAGTGGTATTTGACCGGATAAAAACATCATATTTCCTGATTTGTTTGCCTGTACATACGGTCCGATAGGTTGCGGTGCATTTGCTGTCCTAATTTGCTGTTTCATAATTCATACCCTGATAAATCTTACAATAATTAAATATATTAACTACAAAAATGCTAATATAACAAAACATACCAAAAAAGAAAAAAAATCTAAAACTAAAAATTCGATTTATCAATTTGAATCAACAAATATTTCTCACAGAGAAGACATACTGAATTATTTAACTTTGATAGCTACCACCAGGGATTTACTAAATTTCACTATATTAGACCTTTGCAAAATCGAAGAAAATCCCCCTTGGTCCCCCTTTTGAAAAAGGGGTGAGATTATCCAATTATAGAAATATCAATGACTTGCTCCCTCCCTTATTTATAAGGGAGAGCCGTGTAGTGATCATTTTTGGACTGTTGCAATGGTCTTTATATGGAAACGGAGAAGCTATAACCGAGAAGGTGGAGGGGTGAAGTGAGATTCTTGACAGACTTTTGCATCACAGCTATACATTCATCATTCAGGGGAACAGTTATAGATTGAAAAATATTAAAAAATAATTATTATATTCGCAGGTGGGTCATTTTTAATGAAAAAAAATGGGGCAAAATTCAGAGGGAAATAACATTCGCACGCTCAATATTAAATTTTGTAAATCCTTCGGAAGATTTCTCGGTTTCAACAACTAATTCCAGACTCCTTTTTTGCGTTGTAAGTCTATAAGAATGATAAGATTACACTCAATTACCCAAATCCATTGTTTTTTTTGGAAATAATAGAAAAGTGTCGGATATATGTTGGATGGCAATACAGATATTTTGTAAAAGCTTTAAAAACAATGAGATACAAGCATCGGTTGCGGAGAGGGTGGGATTCGAACCCACGGAACTGCATAAGCAGCTCAACGGTTTTCGAGACCGCCCCGTTCAACCACTCCGGCACCTCTCCGATTTTATACAGATTACAAAGTTAAGGATTTTTGGTGTACATTAAAAGAATATTCTCTTTTTTCGCCTATTTTAGCACTTTATTTCACGATAAGTTGCTTTTATTCAAACTTTTTATTATTATTTATTGAAAGAAATTATTTATTATTGTAAATTGTCATTTTTTGAGTTAACATTTTTGTAATCATAGAACAGTAGGGTACAGTGGAACTTTCAACAGAATTGATGGAACAGATTTGGCAACGCCAGAACGGTATGTGTGGTTTTAGTGGTAAAAAATTCGAACAATTCCCCAACTTAGAGGATGTTTATTTTTTAAAATTAACTCCCAGAAAAGACAGACCGGAAGACACAAGTCCTGATTATGTAATGCTTTGGAAGCAATGCGATCTCTTTATGCAGTTTGATTTTGCTGAGCTTGAGAAAAATCCTCCCAGACGGTATCTTTTTCCTTATTCAGAATTTGATGCTTATGAATATAAGGATTTTCTCGAGGATATTTCTGACGAAGTAGATAGTATTACTTCTTGGGTTGAGGAAGCTCAGGATTTGAATGAAGTGCAGAATAAGCTGCGGGACATGCTACAGGTAATTAGAAATGTAAACCTTGAACAGGAGGATAGGGCTTTTCTTCTTGATAAAGTCAATCTTGGTTTTGATAAGATCAAAGAGCGACGCGACGAAGAGAAAAGAATATTTGAAGAAAAGTATGATGAAATCTATGCTGAATTCAAGAATTCTGTACTCGAAAAAATTAAATTTTCACATGAATCTGATATCATCAATAATGGCAGAGATGCATTAATTGAAGTACAGACACAATTTAAGGAACTGAATCTAAAACGCGAACACCGCGAAGAAATAGTAAAAATGCTTGACGAAGCTTTCGAGGATTTGAACCGCAGGCAAGCAGAGGAACGCGAAAGATACGAGATGGAGTGCATAGAAAATTATCATAACCTGAAAGCTATTGTTGATGATGCTCTCGAATTTTTCCAGAAATCTGATAATCTTAGAGATGTCAGAATTAAAATGATAGAAGCTCAAAATCATTTCAAAGGTCTCGTGCTGAAAAAAGAGCAACGCGAAGAGCAGTTCGACAGGGTGCAAAAAGCTTTCGATATATTGAACGAAAAGCAAGCTGCCGAAAGAGCTGAGTTCGAAAAAGAAGCCGCCGAAAATTTTGCCGTTCTTAAAGTCTCAATTGATGATGCCATCGAGTATTCTAAGACCGCTGAAATTTTCAAGGATGCAAGACGGAGATTGATTAACGCTCAGAAAGAAATAAGAGGCAAAAAGCTGAGGAAAGTCCAGCGGGATAAGCTTTATGGAGATATTCGCCAGGCTTTCGAAGAGCTGAATAAACGTCAGGATGAATACCGCGAAGAGTTCGACAAAGAAGCTGAAGAAAATTATCAGATGCTGAAAAAAAATATCGAAGGTGCGGTTTCTTACGCTCTCAATACGGATAATTATAACGAAGCCCGCGAAACTCTTATCAAAGCTCAAAATGCTATTAAAGGTATGAGATTGAAAAAAGAGCAGATGGATGACCTCTTCTCCACTATTCGCAATGCTTTTAATGAAGTAAATCGCAAGCAGGATGACGATAGAGAAGAATTCGTTAAAGAATGTAACGATAATTATGCAAATCTGAAAGAGAAACTGCAGAATGCTAATATTGAGCTGGATAGCGATAATATTATTTATAAAGATTATAGAGAAAAACTTATTGCCCTGCAAAACGAGATTAAAATTGTTAAGCTCAAAAGGGATCAACGTAATGAAATGTTTCAGCAAATGAGGCATGTATTCTCTAAATTTGATAAAAAAAGAGATGCTTTTTTTGATAATGTAAAAGAAAACAAAAAAGACAAACTCGAATCTGTTATTGATAATCTAAACAGAAAGATTGACAGGATCAAAGATTCGCTTTCATGGGATCAGAAATCTCTGGACTTTCAGATGAATAAGTTCGACGATCCTAATGTCGAGCTTACTGATGATGATAAAAAAGTAGTAAATGAAAAAATTGAATTCATCAAAGGCGTAATCAAAGACAAAGTTGATTCTATTAAAGAAGTTGAAAGCAGAATTGCCGATATTGATAAAGAAATCGAAGAACTCGTCGAAGAGCTTGAAACTTCAGAAGATGATAACAAACAGGAAACCGAAAAAGAAGAAGTTGCTGAACAAACTTCTCAGGAAATGCTTCATACAGAGTCACCTTCAGAATCTGATGATCAAAATCAGGAACCGGAAGTAACAACAGAGTCTGATGATCATAATGAAGAACCGGAAGTAACAACAGAGTCTGATGATCATAATGAAGAAACAGAAGTAACAACAGAATCTGATGATCATAATGAAGAAACAGAAGTAACAACAGAATCTGATGATCATAATCAGGAAGAAAAGAATATTGAGGCTGAAGATACAGCTCAAGATGAAGAAGAAATTATTGAAAATAAGGACGCAGTAATTTCGGAAACTCAGGAAGAGGATGAAATAAAGTCAGAATAGAAATCTATAAAAATCATAAAAAATCCTGCCCTTAATTACAAAGGCAGGATTTTTTTTTAATTCTCTATAATTTATCTGCTATGGCTTGTGCCATTTCTAAGGTTTTGCCTGAACCGCCCATATCGTAAGTTCTTACTTTGCCCTCAGCTATTACTTCCGCAGTAGCATTTTCTAATCTATCTGCTTTTTCCTTTTCGCCAAGCCAGTCGAGCATCATCTTAGCAGCTAAAATAGTAGCTATAGGATTAACTTTATACTGCCCGAAATACTTTGGAGCGGAACCGTGAGTCGGCTCGAATACAGCAAGATTATCGCCAATATTACCGGAGCAGCCAAATCCGAGGCCCCCGACCATTTGAGCACAAAGGTCAGAAATAATATCTCCGTAAAGATTAGGAGCCACTAACACTTCGTAATTATGAGGATTTTTCAGCAGCCACATGGTCATAGCATCAACATTAGCATCGTCCATCTGAATGCCGGGATAATCTTTACTAACTTCTTTTGCCATTTCGAAAAACAGACCATCGGTAGCTCGCACTACATTTGCTTTATGAACAACGGTTACTTTTTTGCGTCCATGCTCTTTGGCGTAATCGAAAGCAGCTTTTACGATACGTCTGGAGCCATGAACTGTGTTGATTTTACATGAAATGGCATACTCGTCGTTTGCTAAGTCTTCGAAAGCTGCGAAAGGCGGTGAAACTCTCTTAAGCAAATCTGAAAGCTCTTTGGGTACTGGATTAAACTCAACGCCTGCATAAAGATCTTCGGTATTTTCGCGAAAAACTACAATATCTATATCATCCTTGTAATTCAGGGGGTTTCCTTGGTATCCCTTTGTTGGGCGTAAGCATACATAAAGATCAAAAAGCTGTCTCATGCGCACTATCGGCGAGCGATAGATCAATGCCTTGCCCTGCAATTCTAAAACTAATTCATCTTCTGCCTGGCGAACAGGTTTAGATGTAATTGCACCAAACATCGCAGCATCAACATTATTCAATAGGTCAATAGTTCTCATAGGGAGCGCATCGCCTTCTTTGCACCAAAATTCCCATCCAATGTCTCCATGTAAGTATTCTGCGTTAAGCTCAATTTTTTCGAGTACGATCTTAGCTGCCTCGAGTACTTCAATACCGATACCGTCGCCTGGTAACCATGCAATAGTATATTTGTCTTTTTTCTTACGTTGTACTGCCATTTAGATAACCTTTAATATAGTTTAAAATAAATTTATTCCAAATTAATCTTGCAATATAAGATATTTCAGATTTTTTTTAAACATATTTCTATAAATGATTGAAACAAAAAGTTAATCTAAGTTAAAAGCTGCAATTTTAATATATTTTTATT
>CAYQTZ010000225.1:0-5117 GCA_964420565.1 uncultured Hyphomicrobiales bacterium | reverse complement strand
AATTCATAGCTTTAAGCACTCTTTATTCAGCGGCTTTCCTGACAATCCTAAAACCACACAAGCTGCTATCAGCATGAGGGAAAGTCCTGTTTGCTGAGCGTAGATAAAATATATTATCAGCATAAGAGCCGCCGCGTACCACATCCTTTGTTCCTTCCATAGGTCCCTGGGGATTATCTTCCGGTGAGATTTCATAGTAATTCTCATAGTACCAGTCCCAGCAAAATTCCCACAAATTGCCGTGCATATCGTATATTCCAAAAGGGTTGGGCTGCTTTGTGCCAACAGGATGACGATTAAAACCAGAGTTTTCGGCAAACCATGCGATAGCTGAAAGATCGTTAGTATAATAATCGCCAGTAGTACCGGCTCTGCAAAGATATTCCCATTCTGCTTCGGTGGGCAAGCGGTAACCATTGGCTTCGAAGTCGCATAGATAATCAGTTCCATTGTAACTATAACAAGCGTCAAGATCTTCTATAAGTGATAATTTATTGCAGAAATCTACAGCCATATACCAACCGATATTTGCCACGGGATAATTATCTCCCAGATATTCTTCGTGCAATGTGTCCATTACTGATTTCCAAAGCAGTTGAGTGATCTCATACTCAGACACATATAAGCTATCAATATTTACTTGATGCACCGGCATTTCGTTAGCTGCTCCACTTTCAGATCCCATTTCGAAAGTTCCGCCGGGTATTAGTATCATAGTATATGGGGGTAACCTGTTTATAGTTATCTGGAAGGAATTACTGGTATCCTTATCTGTAATAATAAATACTTCTCCGAGTAAAACTCCTTTGGGTATAACGAGTTCAATCAGTGAATTATTCCATTTTTTACAATCCTCTTTGCCAACATTGATAGTACTATCGAAAACAACTTTGGCTTCAATATCGCCATAACCGAAATGCTCACCGTATATTGTAATTACTTGTCCAATATAGCATATATCAGGATTTATCACATTAATTCGCGGCGGAAGAGTTGGCTTAGTGCTTTCCTCGCTGCAGGAAAGCAGGACTAAAATAATCCCTAATAATAGAACGATCTTCATCATTATAACTTCTTTAAATATATTATGCAAATTCTTTTATTCAAATATATTAAAAAGTAGTGAAAAACTGCAATCAAAGTTTTTTTCACAAAAGTTGAGACTTTTTGGGTTTTGATGTGTTATATAGGTATAAATAGGTAGCTCAAAATTTTATAATGATGTTTTTTTTATTTATTTTTGGAAAATTTTAATTATAATAATGAAGTAATCAAAATGATAAGAACAGTTTTAAGAAAATTTTCAAGATATTTCTTCCGTTTTTATAAAAAAGAATACGGAAGATATTCTATACTCGTTAAATTATTTTTCCCTTATCTTGCTCCCCGTGATGAGTATTTAGAAACAGTAAAAGCTTACAGCGATCTAAAAATGGAGTTAGACTCAAGGGAATATATTCAGGCAATGATATATTTATTTGGTGATTTCGAGCCACCAACTATTAAATTCATTGAAAGTTATATTCAAAAGGGTTTTGTAATATTTGATATAGGTGCTAATGTCGGCTATCATACATTGATATTTTCTCATCTTGTCGGTGAAAACGGCAAAGTATTCTCGTTCGAGCCAGAGCCGGAAAATTTTGCTGCTCTGAACAATAATATCCTTATTAATAATATTAAAAACATTATCCCTATTAATAAAGCAGTTTCTGACAAAAAAGCCGTATTGGATTTTTATATTTCAAATTCATTTAATAAAGGCACACATTCACTGGTGTATAATCCAATCCAGCATTCAGAAGAATCAATTAAAATAGATTGCTTGCCACTCAATGATTTCATTGATGAAAATTCAATTAATAAAATAGATTTTATTAAAATAGATGTGGAAGGTGCTGAACACGAAGTGATCAAAGGTATGGAAAGTGCTATCATGCGATTTAAACCTGCTATGTTAGTTGAGGTCAATAATGATGCTCAGGTAACACATGGTCTTAGCTCTAAAGAATTGAAAGAATATATTTGTAATTTCGGTTACGATTGTTACGATATTCTTGAGAATGGCGACTTGCAAATAAGTGCTGTAGATAAAATCCATAACGTAGAAAATGTAGTGTTCCTCCCAAAGAAATAATTTGTTTAATAAATAATATTAATGAGTGATGAAAAGATTTATAAGCTTAATAATTCTGGGGCTTGTTATTTCTATGCCCAGTGCTATTTCTCAGGATCTTGACGAATACCTCATAGCTTATTGGAGCTTTGAAGATAGCACAGCAAGCGACCATAGCGGCAATAATTACCATGGAACTATTGTGAATAATCCAACGCCAGTTCTGGGAGTTAATGGCAAAGGAACTGCTTTTCATTTTCAGGGAAGGGGCTCTTTTGCTTATGTTGGAAACGATATGTCCCGCATCGGTGACCACATTCGACTACCAAGAATACCTTTTGAAACTCTGAATGAATTTACTATTAGTATGTGGGTCAAAGAAGATGATCTTTCACAAAGCCATGGCGAGGGCTATCTCTGGTTTGGGGAGCATGAATCCGGCTGGCTCGGTATTTTTCACAACGGATTTTGTATGACATCCACTCCTAAAGCAAGCTATGCCGTAGGTGCAGATCTGAGAGGCGAAGACCCTTTCGAGGTTGTTTATGATTATTACCACAGATACAAATGGATAAATTTTACTTTAGTTTATGATAATGGTTCTCTGTTAGCTTATAGAGATGGTGAATATGTCGGCCAACAATATCAGGACATTAATATTGCAAGCGGAATGGCAGCTATTGCGGCTCATTTCTGGAATGATGGTGGCCATAAAATGTCTGCAAGATTCACTGGTTCTATAGATGAAGTAAAAATATACAACAAGGCATTAACAAGGCGAGAAGTTGAAGAAGAATATGAATCTTTATGCAACCAGCAGAATCTCATAGCTTATTGGAGCTTTGACGATGGAACTGCTAAGGACTTTAGTGGCAATGGATACCACGGAGAAATAAAAAACGATGTTACTTCTGTGAACGGATTCCGAGGTAAAGCTGCATATCTGAATGGTAACCCACATCTTTATTTGGGAGACTCAGGGGGGCATATCATGATACCAAGGATTGACCTTGAATACTGGAATGAATTTTCAATTTCTATGTGGGTCAAAGAAGAACCAGCAAGTCTCGGCGGAGAAGCTTATTTCTTTATGGGCGATCTAACAAATAATTTTCTTGGAATATGCAATTTCGCAAATGAAGAAAATGGATATGATTCGCTTGATCTAAAATTATCCTATGCTGTTGGAGCTAAGTATATACCACCGGATACTCATACAGGAATTGTTACTGACTTTATTAACTCTGATTCTGATAATTGGGTAAATTACGTTTTAATTTATAACAATGAAATAATGTCAGCATATAGGAACACTAAGCTGATTGCCGAGAAAAGGCAGGAAACAGTTATTAGCAATATGCACGCAGCTCTCGGCAGACATTGGTGGACTGATAAGTCAGGAAACGAAAGGACTTCTACTCGCTTTACAGGTGCAATTGATGAAGTGAAGATATATTGCAAGGCATTGACTATTGAGGAAATAAAGGATGATTTTAATGTATGCGGCGAAGATATGTTCCACATTACAAAATTTAATAATTCAAATACCAAGCTCATTGGAGATGCTAAGTTTCGGGATGATCATGTCCGGCTTACTGAATCTGCAAAACGATTGCAGGGGGCTATGTGGTATAATCAATACGTAGATATTAATAATGGATTCGAAACTATCTTCAAGTTCCGCGTGCCAAATGGAAATCAAGGAACTTGTGATCCCGATGGCTCTTTACCCGGTGCTGACGGCTTTGCCTTCGTCATTCAAAATGACAGCAGACAGTTAAATGCCCGCGGAGAAACTGACTGGGGCATCGGCTATAAAGGTATAGAAAATTCTGTAGCTGTAGAATTTGATCTTTACAAAAATGACTATCCTGTAAGTGATCCTAACGGTAATCACGTAGCCGTGCAAACAAACAAACAAGATGGAAATGTCCCATACCATACTTATTCCAACTGCCTGAGCATGCGGGATGATATAATGGAGATCAACCCAGACGGCACTGAATACTATGCAATGATAGATTACAAAAGAGTGCCAAATACTCTGAGAATATTCATAAGCGAAGATCAGAATTTCGATCAGCTTGCTATGGCTGTGCCCAATTTTAAATTGGAAAACTACGTTGATCTGAACAATGGTAAAGCAATCATAGGTTTTACAGCATCAACCGGCGATGCATGGGAAGCACACGATATATTAGAATGGTCATATTGTCCTTTTATCGGCTGTTTGCCTTATGAGCCGGAAATAATGATGTTTGGTGATGATCCTGTTTGCGAAGGGGATACAATCATACTCAAAACTTCTGAGGAGTTCGAAAGCTATGAATGGTCAGATGGTAGCACTAACAAAGAATTTATAGCAACTGAATCAGGTACATACAATGTAACAGTTCTTGATAAAGAAGGCTGCCCCGGAACAGGCACAATATATCTCAACTTCAATCCCAGACCAAATCCAGAAATCACAGTTGAGGGAAGAAGTGTTTTGTGCGAGGGAGATTCTGTTATACTCAGAACACAAGAAGGATTTGCTGAATACCAGTGGCGTGAAGAGATTATGAGCTCAATCCTCAGTAGTACTAATGAGTTGATCATAAAGAGAAGCGGGAAGTATTATGTTTATGTAGTAAACGAAGCTGGCTGCTGGGCAATATCTGAAATGGTCGAAATTATTTTTTCCGATATGCAGAATGGTCTGGAGATACTTAGTCTATCACATGATGGTAATATAGAGTTTGATTCAACATATTTTCCGGATGTGCAATGCAAAGATATTCTTATCAGAAATAATGCTGACGAAGACATCACACTTGAAGATGCTTCTACTTTTAAAAATACAGAATTTTCTGTCCCACAATCCCAATTCCCAATCCACATCCCGGCTGGCGAGACTATTAGCTTGAAGGTCTGCTACTCTCCTCAGAAGCTGGGAGAGGCAAGGGATACTCTGGCTTTAGAAGATTTCTGCAATACTCAGTATATACCATTGCATGGTATC
>CAYQTZ010000224.1:0-5122 GCA_964420565.1 uncultured Hyphomicrobiales bacterium | reverse complement strand
AATAAGCTACGGCTATCATCAATGCCTCTACTATCAAAGCCAGAACAAGGCATTCCCAAGGGTTTAGATTCTTCCCATAATACTGAGCAAGTCCGAAAGTAGTAAGTGTGCCATAGATAACAATACTGTGAGCTACGTATATTGATAAAGTCTCACTTCCTATTTTTGTTAATATCTCAGGTATATTACAAGATCTGGCTATTATACCAAGAAAACCAGTAATAATTAATACTTGCCCCAGTCGATAATATAAAAAATTATGCTCTCCAAGATAAAGTATATTATCCCATGGCAAAATATAATAATAAGTTTTAAAAAGTAAAAAGCCAGAAAAGTAACTGAGCAACAAACCAATTACGATAATAAATATAAAAAATAAATAGCTGCTATATAACTCTTTTCTTTTATATATCAAAAATCCAAAAGAGCCACCAAGCAACGAAAAACCAGCCCATGGTATTACAGTAAAAACAGACATATTCTGCTTCGTCAAATAATTTGCTAAAGGTACAGGCAAGATAGAGTTCCAGTCAAATTGCTTTACATCAGGATAAATCAAAAAAATGAGATTCCCCATGATGAAGAATATTATTCCAATATTTAGCTTTAGCTTACTTGCCATTAAATAAAAAACAACCATTAAAAATATGGCAATTCCTATAACATGCAAAACATGCACAGCAAAAAACCATTGCAAAAAATCAAAGTTGCCAGTCGAGAAAAACTTAAACATACCGGGACTGATCTGCAAAAGATAGCCAATTCCGAGCAGCATTAAAGTGCGCACAAAGCCCTTTTTAACTCTTGGATTATGTATGCCCAAGCCGTCTTTTTCCTGGCGCATTAAAAGATAAGTAAAAATAGCACCGGATGCAAAAAAGAAAATTGGTGCTGTAATACCTCGCAAAAAATTCCATGAATAATATATCAAATTATCGCTATCTCTATAAATTGGCGCAAGTAATGCATCAACAAGATGCCCTTGAACCATCATCAATATAGCATAAGCACGCATCAAATCTATGAAAACAATTCTTTTTGCCATTCTTTTTCCAAATCTTGTAAATCATCAGAAAGTAAAAATAATCATATTGCGTAACAAATTAAACTAAAAAATAGCACATAGTTTTGAATCTTGGTTATCTTTAGAAGTTTATTCTCCATTAAATAAAAATCAGTTTATATCGTCTAAAATAAAAATATTGATGAATTATTATTGAAACTATTAGAATTAAAAAATTTTAATGACTTTTTCTTAAAACGAATTGAAAAATCATATAATTTTATATATTTTTGTATAATTACTAAATATAACATTAGCATTAACTTAGGAGAAAGAATTTATGGCTCAACCATTGCACGTTACTGACGATAATTTCAAAGCACAGGTCTTGGACTCTCCAGTACCTGCAGTAGTAGATTTTTGGGCAACATGGTGCGGTCCTTGCCGCCTGATAGCTCCAATCATAGAAGAAATGTCTGGAGAATATGATGGAAAAGCTAAGATGTGCAAACTCGATGTAGATAATAATCAACAGACAGCTATGCAGTATGGCATCCGCTCTATACCTACTGTTTTGATATTTAAAGGCGGCGAAGTTGTGGAAAGCATCATTGGTGCCGTTCCAAAGCAGCAGATAGTAGATCGCCTGAATACACATTTATAAAAATTGATATATTCCAGGCTGCCTAATACGGATAGTTCATTCGTCAGGCAGCCGTTATTTTATATATTATGCATTATTAAAAGGATAGTCTTATGGCTAACCGCGAACAATTAGAAAATAGCGACATTCAGGATTTCCTGGCCGAAATCCCAAATTGGCAAAGAAAAGATAATTCCATAATAAGGGAAATTGTGGCGAGCAATTTTGTTTCTGTTATTGGATTGGTCAATTCAATTGCAATTCTTGCTGAAACAGCAGATCACCACCCGGATATTTATATCTACGGTTGGAATAAGCTCCGCATTACTCTTTCTACTCACGATAAAGGCGGGCTTACAGAAAAAGATTTTCTACTTGCGAAAAAAATCGAAGAGATTGAGTTCTGATTATACATACCTGCTTTCTATTTGAAAATATTTAGTTATTTGATATAAATTTATGTTTAATTATTTTAATTAAGGACATTATGAATACAATTATTCTTGACGTACATGGTAGAGAAATACTCGATTCCCGAGGCAACCCCACTGTAGAAGTAGAAGTGCTTCTTGATGACGGCACTATAGGTCTGGCAGCCGTACCATCAGGAGCAAGCACTGGCGAGAACGAAGCAGTTGAGCTTCGCGATGGTGACAAAAATCGCTACTTTGGAAAAGGTACCGAGCAAGCAGTTAAAAACATCAACACAATAATAGCTGACGGTCTCGAAGGTCTAGATGCCTCAGACCAGGTGCAGATTGATAAAGTTTTACGGCAGTTAGACGGCACAAAGAACAAATCTGCTCTCGGAGCTAATGCAATTCTTGGTGCTTCTCTTGCCTGCGCCAAAGCTGCTGCAGATTCATTTGGTTTGCCGCTTTATAAATATATTGGCGGTGTAAACGCACATATCCTCCCTACTCCGATGATGAATATTTTAAACGGCGGAAAGCACGCCGATAATAACGTGGACA
Organism: uncultured Hyphomicrobiales bacterium; assembly: GCA_964420565.1. Classification (GTDB taxonomy): domain Bacteria; phylum Bacteroidota; class Ignavibacteria; order Kapaibacteriales; family UBA2268; genus CAYQTZ01. The sequence continues at coordinate 2,502 of CAYQTZ010000224.1, read as the reverse complement.
TTCAAGAGTTTATGATTATCCCTTCGGGCGCACCTACGTTCCGCGAAGCCCTTAGAATGGGAGTAGAAATATTCCATACTTTGAAAAAAGTACTGAAATCCAAAGGATATAACACAGCAGTAGGCGACGAAGGCGGCTTTGCTCCATCACTCAAATCCAACGAAGAAGCTTTCGACGTAATACTCGAAGCAATAAATCAAGCCGGCTACAAACCCGGAGTAGATGTTTTCCTTGCTATTGATACCGCCGCAAGCGAAATGATTGAAGAGGGCTTAATAAACGAAGTAAAAAAACTTTATAATAAAGTAATTTTTTATTTCTTAAATTTTTATGCAAAATAAAAACATCAGACGAAATGATTAAATGGTATGTTGATTTAGTTAATAAATATCCTCTAATCTCTATAGAAGACGGTCTTGGCGAAAATGACTGGGCGGGCTGGACTAAACTTACTAAAGAACTCGACAGCAAATGTCAAATTGTTGGCGACGATATCTTCGTAACAAATCCCGACTTTTTAGCCCGTGGCATCAATGAATACGTCGGCAATTCCATACTTATCAAGGTTAATCAGATTGGCACTCTAACCGAAACTTTAGACACAATCAGAATGGCACACAGAAACGGATATACAACTGTTATTTCTCATCGCTCCGGCGAAACAGAGGACACTACAATAGCCGATCTTGCTGTGGCAACTAATGCTGGACAAATAAAAACTGGTGCTCCGAGCCGAACGGATCGCGTTGCCAAATACAACCAGTTACTCAGAATAGAAGAATTGCTTGACGAAGATGCAGTATATGCCGGCATCAAGGATTTTGAATGTATATTAAATAAATAAATGTTAAACTAAATGCATTGAGTGCCATGATAAAATTTGGAACTGATGGATGGCGAGGTCTGATAGCCCGGGATTTCACATTCGAAAATATTCAGCTTGTAGCTCTGGCTACTGCCCGCTATATCAAAAAAAATATCAATGAGAATCCCAGTGTTGTAATCGGATACGACACCCGCTTTTTATCCAAAGAATTTGCCCATGAGACAGCTCAGGTAATGGCTTGGGAAGGGGTTATCGTTAATCTTGCCGATAGTATAGCTACAACTCCGGAAATCTCATACCAGACAAAGCAAAAAAGTGCCGATCTCGGCATTGTTATTACTGCAAGCCACAATCCACCAATATACAACGGCTTTAAAATCAAAGCAAATTTTGGCGGTCCAGCTACTCCCGATATGATAACCGAACTCGAAGCAGAATTGAAAAGAATAGTCTCGCGTCCCCCACAATTCAAATTCAATGACTTTGAATTTTATGAAAAAAACAAGAAAATTCGCTTCTTTGATGCTAAGAAATCCTACATACGATACCTTAAGAAAAAAATCAATCTCAATGCTATTGAAAATGCTGGATTCAAAATTCTCTTTGATCCAATGTACGGAGCAGGTATAAACCATATACACGAACTACTGCCAGATGCAGACGAAATTCATGGAGAGTATAATCCCAGCTTTGGAAATATTGACCATCCAGAACCAATTGCCGAATGCCTCCCGGAGTTGATGCAAATGATGAGATCGGGAGTTTATGATTTTGGGATAGCTACAGATGGCGATGCAGACCGATTAGGGTGTTTCGATGAGGAAGGCAACTTTGTTGATTCTCATAAGATATTCGTTATTCTAATGAAATACCTTTACGAGAATAAGAAAAAACGCGGTGCCGTAGCCAAGACAGTATCTCTTACATCTATGGTTGATAAATATTGCGAAAAGCATGGGATCACTCTTCACGAAACAGAAGTTGGGTTCAAGCATATTGCTAAATTAATGAACGAAGAAAAGATACTTATAGGAGGAGAGGAATCAGGCGGTCTTAGCACTATCATGCACATACCCGAACGAGATGGCTTCTTCAATGCTCTCTTGCTTTTAGAAGTAATGGCTATTGAAAAAAAATCACTCAAACAGCTCTGTGACGAGCTTGATGAAGAATTTGGTATCCATCGCTTTATGCGCCGCGATGTACCAGTTACCCCACAGAAAGCAAATACTCGACGCTTGTGCCAAAATGCCAAAAAGTATCGGAAGATATGAAGTAAAAAGCATTTTAACTAAAGACGGCTATAAATTCTTTGTAGATAACGGCTGGCTTCTTATTCGCCCTTCCGGAACAGAACCACTAATTCGCTTTTATGCTGAAGCGGATTCTATGAATAAAGTTGATGAGCTGATAAACCAAGGGTTGAAATTGAAGTAAAGAATATTCAGATCCCCAAAATCTTATTTTGGGGTACCTGAGTAAAAAAGTTATATATTAATGAACAACACCCCCCAATGCTTTCTATTGATAAAAAGGGATTGAGGGGTGTTTGTGAAATAGCTATAAAACCGATCCCACCCCCACCCACCCTTAAAGGGACTTGGTGATGGGGTATAAAAATTTTGAAAAATTTCAAAAAAAACGATACCACCCCAGCCCGCCCGTATAAATAAGGG
>CAYQTZ010000223.1:0-5146 GCA_964420565.1 uncultured Hyphomicrobiales bacterium | reverse complement strand
AATCCGTTCAAGCTGAGGACTTACACCAAACAGGAGCTGGCAAAGCTCTATTTCCCTGATTACCCTAAGAAGACAGCCGGGCGCTATATGGCAAGGTGGATCAATGAATCCAAATCATTGCTCCAAAAACTTACCCGAAATGGCTATACGATAACCTCCAAAGTACTCACCCCCAAGCAAATCCGTATCATTGTGGAACATATCGGTTACCCGTAAAAACTGACAGAAACCACAGAAAACCCCTTTTTTCCCCGGAAAACTGACAGAAGCTGACAGAAGCTGATTTCCGGCATTCCCATCATCGTATTCTTGCAAAAAACAAGCTAAAACGGCTTAATGACTTACAGCAAGAATATGCCACAACAGACCCTTTCAGCTATCGTTGCCACCACTTCTGCCACTATCGGCGGTACGGCCAAGGCAACGCTCTCCTATTTTGACTCCATTGACCTTACTTCTGCTATCAGCGTGGCATTTTATGCCGGGCTTTCGGCTATTGTGGGCTTGCTGGTAAAATCGGGGTACAGCAAGATTACCCGAACCTTAAAAAAAAGAAGGGGCAACCGGTAATGAAGGGTCTATATAATCAGGTCAGAGGCCATAAGCAACGGAGAGAAGAAGGTTTATAATGGCGTTGTGCAGTTGTTGCGGTGAAAAACAAACTGGTTTTTTGAGAAGCTTATTCACCCGGTGACGGGCAGTCATCTAATGGTACTTATCGATACATATTATATTATTTGCATAGCCCTTTACTGTAAAAGCATTGCGAAATATATAGAAATATAGATTAATTAATATTATAGCCGTTTTTTGTGCAAATGTTTGGCAAATTGTTTGGCAAATTTTTAATACATTTGCCCATAGCAAATTCTCATAAAAATGATTAATAAAAGATGAAACTTACCGAAGTAACAACATCCCTCGAATTAGATAAAAGACGAAAAAAGAAAAATAATTCCTACCCTTTAAAATTGATGGTAATCTTCAACAGGCAGTTCCAGCGCTATAAAACGAAGTATAGCTTCACAGAAGAAGAGTACAAAGAGATATTCATCGAGAAGAAAAGAAAGCACAAAGATATCAGGTTGGAAGTTGAAGCATTGGAAACAAAAGCACAGGATATAATAGAAGAGCTTACGGATTTTACCTTCGAAATGTTTGGCAAAAAATTCAGTAAAAAGAAAACAGGTTATAACGATATATACAGTTCATTCGATGAGTACATTGAAATTCTGAGGAAAGATGAGAAGATCAATACAGCGACTACCTATGAGTATGCAAAGAAGTCTATCCAGAACTTCACCGCTAAAAAGATTTTGCATCATTATGACATTACACCAGGCTTCCTGAAACGATATGAAAACTGGATGCTCCGGAACAAACGTTCCAAAACAACAGTGGGTATATACCTGAGAAACTTAAAAGCAATTTACAATCTAAATATCCGTGATAAAGCAATTGGTGCGGAGTCAAAACCTTTTGGGAAAGGGAAGTATGAAATTCCGAATCCTGCCAATATCAAAAAGAGTATGTCAATCAGTGATATTAAAAAGATTTACGACTACCAGCCGGAAGAGGGCAGTCAGGAACATAGATTTCGTGACCTGTGGTTGCTGATCTATTTCTGTAATGGCATCAATATTAAAGATATTTGTCTCTTGCGAAATAGAGATGTTTCTGATACCAGCATCACCTTTATACGGGCAAAGACAGCCAGGAGTCAGTCGGATATCCGACCAATTGTTGTTCCCCTAATTCCGGAGGCAAAAACTATACTGGAGCGATGGAGAAATAGTAGTAGTAATGGTAGTAGTGGTAGTAGTGATCCCGATGGGTTTGTATTTCCGTTCATTAAACATCCTGAAGACCCTGAAAAAGTAGTGAAAGAAGTAGCACTGGTAGTAGCGCAGGTTAATAAATACATTAAGCGGGTAGCCAAAAAGTTAGGCATTGACAAGAATCCTACATCCTACTACGCCCGGCACTCCTTCGCTACTATTCTTATGCGGAATAATGTGAGTCATTCTTACATCAAAGAGGCATTGGGGCATAGTAGTATTCGCACTACCGAGAGCTACCTGGGGAGTTTTGAGGATGAGCAGAAATTGGAGGTGGCGCGGAATCTGACGAGATGGGATAAGTGATAGGATAGAAGATTCCACACTACTGCATTGCCTGTTGAAAAGCCCTGGATTTTAACTCCTGCTCAGCTCGTGAAATTCCATATTTCTCAGCAACTCTTTTCCAATTCTGAACTGAGGTTTTTACCTCTTCAATTATTGCATTTGCTCTTTCCTCAGACAAACGGAAATATTCATAAACCTCCAAAGCAAGATCCAACTCCAATGAGTTATCATTCTCGGATATATTCAATTTAAGTCCGGTCCCTGTTTCAACAGGATTAATATCATAAGCCGGTGATAATATCCATCCTTCTTTGGTTAAAATAAATCCATGGTTCCTCAAATGATCATCAGTATTTGCTATACAAATACTAAATACTATACGACGCCACAGTTCTTCCAAATCTTCATTGACTCTGGCTCCTCTGTTGATCAGGAATTCAACCATCTCAAGGTAACTAATGCCATTTGTATAATCCTGTCCATCAATATAACCAAGCATGGTCATCGCTGATGCAAAATGAATTCGTTTATTTTCAGATGTCCTGTCAAAACGCTTCGTCAAAAAAGTATGGTGCCGGCCCGAAAATCTCTTTGCCTGACCTTCTGCCATATTTATCCCGGCATTGACTGCTAATTCATGAACCACCATCTCCCAGCCGCCAATATCTGTTTCGTCATGTTTGCTTGGAAATTTAGCAATCCAAAGCTGGTTATTATTGTCAACAATACTTGCTTTTGGTCTTGCACCACCAAGCGATGAACCAGGAGCAACCAACATACTAAGCCACCTCATGTATTCCGGATCATCCACTACATCATCATCTTCTAATCTCAGACTGATTTGCTCCAACTCCTGGATTGATGTCCATGGTGGACTGGCAAGTTCTCTGTTGTCATTCAAAAAAGGACCATCTGCAACAAGTTTAAAACGTAAACCTCCCATTCTATGCTCGTCAAAAACACCCAGGAGGTAGTCAGTTTCAATCAAAGCTTGTTCCGCTCTGTTCTCCTGTCTGGCTAAAGCAGCCTCTCTTCTTCTCATTAATATCCTGCCCCAACGGTCTGGTGATGAATCCAGAAAGATTCCAAAATTCTGTTTTTCAGAATCAGTGAGATATTGTATCCCTGAGTACAATTGCAAATCAGGATCAATTAATTGTGCATGTTCAGATTTTAACCAATCGTTTTCATACTCAAAAGAAAAAACCTCTTTCCCCCTGATTCGTTCAGCATGCAAGGCGCCCATTGGGATTGGACCTTCCAGTCCTTCCCAGTCCGCAAAGACAATAATCTCTCGTTTTAATTCTGGTTTAGTCATTTGAAGATTTTTTAGGTGCTCTTTCTTTTACTGATAGTTTTGCGTCTTGCAGCTTTCTCCCTAACATATCATCCTTTGCCAGCAGCAGCAAATCTTTCTCCAGTCCTAATACCTGCAATACAAGAAAATAAGAACCGATGCTAACTGCAGGTGATCCTTTTTCAATTGAATATAAGGTAGTCCTGCTAATATTAGCTCTCTCAGCAACTTGCTCTGCACTAAGCTTTCTTCGTAAACGGGCTAACTTGATGTTTTCCCCCATTTCATAAAGAATCCGTTGATTTTTCGGCAGCAATACATGTTTCTTTTTCGGCATAATGTTCAATATATTACACAAATATAATGCATTTTGTGCATTTTATTTAACATTATCATGCAATTTTTATAGAAAATTATAATATTACTCAAATAATGATAGTTTATTTCATTTTAATGCAAACATTAAAAAACTGTTGAGATTGATGTCTAGGATATCGCATTGTGTCATTCAGAAAAAGTACATAGTTTATCCCGAAAATAAAACTAGTTGAGTCTGGATATAGAAATCCCAACATTGCTTCATTTCCAAGCTTCTCTATATCAATATTATAATGCGTTGCAATAACATGTTTCATTGAATCAGACAAACAACTCTCATGAAAATTTGAAATACCTAGATAAATATTACTCGAAATTGATGGCAATATGTCATTCAAAATCTTTGTCTTATCAGGTGTTTGAGAGATTACCTTCATTTGAAAAACAAACAAACAGAGAGCTATACAAGTAATATATTTTAGTGTGTTCATTGAGATAAAATTTTATTCTACCACTGTTGGCAAATCTTTTTCTTTATTTCTATAAACGTTTGTACATTTATCAATAACATCTTTTGAGTCATTTAAATAATCTTCAGCACTTGTCGCATCTTCACCAATTATATCATAATAAGCTTTTAATTCAAATTGTGCTCCTCTATCTGTAATAACATATGGTAATCCATTCTTATCTTTTCTTGTTCTAATATTTTCTGGAAGCGGACCTGAATCCACACCATCCTGCATATCCCCATAATGCACTGTTTCATGTAGCAAAACCCCAACAACAGCCAATAAAGCAGCCTGTTTATCTTCATCTGTTGATTCAGAATTAGCCATAATATCTTTATATTGTTGCAACAATGCATTATTCAATTCAATCGTAGGAGATCCATAGGGTCCATCTGAGCCTGAATATGAACCACCACTAAAATCGTCAGTTGAAGCAAAATAAACTTCGCCAGGGTTATCTACTCCAATTAAAACAGGTCCAGAATCTGAATTGATTGCCTCTAATATTTCACTTTCAGTAAATTCGCCGAATTCTTTAACAAGAGCCTTCAGAAATACTGAATTATTCAAATCAGTTCTTAATTGTTTCTCAATGTATTTAGTAACCATGGGATAGTTTTTTCTAAAAGTTGGATCTATCTTATATAACCCCTGATAATCAATTAACTTTATTGGATTATTGCCGCCAAATAAGTACTTTGATTCGTTTGGATACATATTACCAAAAGGGTCAACTGAAAAAAATCTCCCAACTCTAGGATCGTATATCCTCGCCCCAAAGTCATAAGAGTTCCCACTACCCTTCATTTCATCATCCTTCTCCATGCCATTAAACCCGTATGTATGTGCCCCATACCCCTAAAACCCTTGCCGGCAAAGGAAAGCTCGAAGCC
>CAYQTZ010000222.1:2921-5149 GCA_964420565.1 uncultured Hyphomicrobiales bacterium | reverse complement strand
GCGGCGCAAAAATCTCGACAAAACTCGATGTCCTCGGCAATCTGATCAAAAAAGAATGAAAATACTTCACGAGATAAGTTATACTAATAAAATGGCTTCAATCGGAAGGCTCGCCGCGGGGGTTTCCCACGAGATCAATAATCCTTTAGCAATAATCGGCGAAAATGCCGGTATAATAATGGATATTCTTACATTCAGCGATGGAGCCGATAAAAAAGATAAGATCATCAAGCATCTTAATTCTATAACCAACTCAGTGGAAAGATGCAGCAAGATCACCCACCGTCTGCTTGGTTTTGCGAAAAGAATGGAAGCTAAAATAGAAAATATCAACGTGTATTCTTTAGTTGAGGAAGTGGTGGGGTTCATCCAAAGAGAAGCGAAGATCAGAAATGTCAATATTCATATTGATCACGAAAAGAATATTCCTGACATCGAAAGCGATAGAGGGCAACTTCAGCAAGTAATACTCAATATAGTTAATAACGCTTTGGATGCCGTTCCTGAGGGAGGGTATATCAAAATAAATATTGAACAAGTATCTAAGGATTTCATCCAAGTCGCTATTGCTGATAACGGACCAGGTATCCCCAAAAGTGATCTTGACAGAATTTTCGAGCCATTTTACACGACCAAAAAAGAATCTGGCACAGGTCTCGGGCTTTCTATCACTTATGGTATTATGCAAAAGCTCGGAGGCACAATAGATGTAAAAAGTAAATTAGATGAAGGCACTACTTTTTTCATCAGGATTCCAATTATATATACTCAAATAGAAGGTAGATCTATGTAAAAACTAAAAATATTAATAGTTGATGACGAAGAAGAATTAGTATTCACATTATCCGAAAGATTGCAGTTCAGAAATTTCGATGCTGACGCTGCTATTAACTCAGGCGATGCTCTGAGATTAGTGCATGAAAAGAAATATGATGTAGCCATTATAGATTTGAAAATGCCAGTCGTAGGTGGCATGGAGCTGATGAAAATGATACACCACATCAGCCCGGATACAAAAGTTATACTGATGACAGGGCATTGCTCCGAAGAAGAAGGAAAAGCTGGCATTTCTAAAGGTGCTTACGACTATTTGATAAAACCAGTCAGCATAAATGTTTTGATTGAAAAGATACAGAGTTGCTGCAAAGCAAATAATATGGAGGATGGAAATGATTGATAATAACGATCAACTCAGCAATTTGAACTTCTTTGGCAAGATAACTGCCAGCGTTACGCATGAATTAAATAATGTATTTTCCATTATCAATGAATATAATGGCTTGCTCGAAGACCAGATATTCATAGCTGAATCCGAACTTACACCAAATATTGAAAAGCTAACAAGGATACAGGATAGATTGGCAAAACAAATAGAAAGAGGTGAGGTCATAATCAGAAATCTCAATAAGTTTGCTCATTCTACTGACCACGAGTATGTAGAATTTGATCTTAATGATTATTTGGAAAATATTATTTATCTGACAACTAGACTTGCTAATTTGAAAAAGATCAAACTTTCTTTTGATAAAAGTAAAGAGCCGATCAATATAATCAATAATCCTTATGAAATAATGAGGAATATCTTCCTCGTAATTAGCTCCCTTTTGGAATCATTAAAACCGCAATCTGAACTATCTTTTTCAATCGAAAGCAACGATGCTTATTCATTAATTAATATTGTATTGATACCAGAATCAGAGATATTCCCAATAAAAACTTCCGAGAACTTGAATGCTGTTATCAATAATAAGATTTTAGACATTAATATGATTCAAAAGAATAAATTACAGATAAAGATCAAAAATAAATAAATGTCAATAAATATTATGAGGTGTGATATGTCAAATGTGAAAGTACTACTTGTAGATGACGAAGAAGAATTCTCTACTGTATTAGCTGAAAGACTTGGAACAAGGGGCTTTCAGGTTGATATAGCCAAAGATGGAATGGAAGCGATCCGCAAAGTAAAAGCAGAAAAATATGAAGTAGTAATTCTCGATTTTGCTATGCCAGGGCTAAATGGCATAGAAACATTGGAAATATTATTAGACAAAGAGCCGGATCTTCAGGTGATCCTGCTTACCGGTCAGGCGACTTTGGAAAAAGGAGTTGAAGCCCTGAAGTTGGGCGCTCAGGATGTTCTGGAAAAGCCAGCGGACATCAATAAACTTGTCAATAAAATAAAAGAAGCAGAAGCAAATAATATGCTTATTATAACACAAAAATCT
>CAYQTZ010000222.1:0-2911 GCA_964420565.1 uncultured Hyphomicrobiales bacterium | reverse complement strand
AAGACAAAATAAGAGACATCATGGAGTCAAAGAGTTGGTAATATGAGCTTTAGAAGGAGATTTGATACAACCCCACCCCTACCCTCCCCAAAGGAGAGGGTGTAAGTTGTTTCATTCCCTCCCCTTCGGGGAGGGTTAGGGTGGGGTTTCCCATTAAAAATATCCTTAAACGGAAATGTTATCTGAAAGAAGTAAGGATTTAGAAGATAAAAACAATTAATCAAGTAAAACAATAGCTGGAAGTTAAATTGAAAAAGAGCAAGAGATCCAATGGAAATGATAGGAGCTTTTTACATATAATTTTCCCTTTTCTTGCCTGGTTTAAAGGTTATAATATGACTTTTGCCAGAGCAGACGTAATCTCCGGATTAACAGTAGCGTTAGTATTGATACCGCAATCCATGGCTTATGCCCAGCTTGCAGGGCTTCCTGCATATTATGGACTATATGCCGCATTTCTTCCACCAATGATCGCTGCATTATTTGGCTCAAGCCGCCAACTGGCAACAGGTCCCGTGGCAGTAGTTTCCCTGATGACAGCCACAGCTCTCGAGCCGCTTGCGACTACTGGCAGTCAGGGCTTCATAGAGTATGCCATTTTGCTTGCATTAATGGTTGGTCTGTTCCAATTTCTCCTTGGTATTCTAAAACTTGGAGTAGTAGTCAATTTTCTTTCTCATCCTGTTGTTAATGGGTTTACCAATGCGGCAGCTTTAATAATAGCATCCTCGCAACTCTCAAAGCTATTTGGCGTATATGTGCAAAAAGGTGAGCATCAATATGAAACGGTTTACAGGATAGTCGTAGAAGCAGTCAATTATACACATCTCCCTACCTTGGGGATGGCTGCTCTTGGTTTTGCAATTATGATAGGAATAAAGAAGATAAACAGCAGACTCCCCTATGTGCTGATAGCTGTAGTTATTACAACCTTTGTTTCTTGGCTGACCGGATTTGAGCAATTACACAAAACCGCTACCTGCAATATTGAATGTGAAAAAACGGTCGAACAGATCCAAGAATATAATACCTTAATGGATATGCTTGATAGTGCGGTTGCTAAAAGAATAGAGATCAATAAGCAATTATCCGACACAACCGAAAAGTATGGCGAACTTTGCTTCCAGACTATAAAATTAGAACATCAGGAAGCCGTTGTAAATCTTGATATTATGCATCTAAAAGAGCATATTAATAAGGCAAAAAATGAATTAATGCACGAACAGTTTTTGCTTTATAAAAATCAGAATGGTGAACAGCTTTTCAGCAATATAAAAACCAAAAAAGAAGATAGAATATACGATAGTGGTATATGGAATTTAAAAGTTGGGAATAATAAGCTGTCTGTAAATTCTTTGACATTTTATAGTGGTGGGGCTGTGGTGGGGAACATACCCGCCGGTCTCCCTTCATTCGAGATACCTTCGATAGATGTAAATATAATGATGAAGTTACTTCCTATTGCTATCATTATATCCTTGCTTGGATTTATGGAGGCAATATCCATAGCCAAAGCAATGGCAGCACGCACAGGTCAGCGGCTCGACCCCAATCAGGAATTGATAGGACAAGGTATTGCAAATATAGTTGGTTGCTTTGGAAGGAGTTATGCTGTTTCCGGCTCCTTCTCGCGATCTGCTGTCAATATTCAGGCAGGGGCGGTTTCAGGTATGTCCAGCGTAGTATCAAGTATTGTGGTGATGATAACTTTGCTATTCTTTACCAGTTTGCTATATCATCTGCCACAAGCTGTTTTGGCAGCTATTATCATGATGGCTGTAATCGGTTTGCTTAATGTTTCCGGCTTCATTCATGCATGGAAGGCAAATAAATTTGATGGGATAATAAGTGTTATCACATTTGTAGCAACTCTTTTCTTTGCACCTCACTTAGATAAGGGAATTATGATTGGTGTGGTACTGTCATTAGGATATTATTTATATAGAGGTATGAAGCCAAACATTGCCCTGCTTGCCAAACATCCCGACGGCACATGGCGAAACAGCGAAAGATTCGGCTTGAAGCAATGCAAACACATAGCAGTCATACGCTATAATGGTTCGCTCTTTTTCGCAAACGTAAGCTATCTTGAAAAGACAATACTCGACGTTGTATCAGCTATGCCAGAGCTTAGGCACATTATCATCGTAGCTAATGGCATCAACGAGCTGGATGCCTCAGGCGAGGATATGCTTTCGACTCTTATAGATCGTCTGAGAGGTCAGGGATACGAAATATCACTAACCGGCACGAATGATCACGTAATGGATACTATGAAGAGAACATATCTGTATTATAAGATTGGCGAAAATAATTTATACAGGAACGTTGCCGCAGCACTTGAAGACATACACGCAAAAGCACATGAGAACTCAGATGAAAAAGTATGCCCATTGCTTAAAGTGGTTCATTTGACAGATTAAGTGATAATAAGATAAAGACTATCATCAATATATCCGCTTTCTATCTGTCCCTCTCCCCCATCCTCCAAAAAATGAAGGGGGTTTGCATTTAAACGCTTTAAGACCATTGCATGACCAAAGAAAATCCCCCTGTAAAAAGGGGGATACCCTACATTTTTCCGAGTAGAGCGACTCGTTCCTCCCCGCTCACTCCCGAAGACCCGTACGAGCGGCTTTCCCGCATACGGCTACTCCTGTATCAGTTTGGCAAAAGATAGCTAATTCGGAATTCGGAATTGGTTTTGGGCTGATTGCTGGCTGCTTAAAGCAAAAAAGGAGCTGCGACCTGTTTGTAGAAATATGAACAAGTACATAGCCCTCAAAACCCTCTTTACCAATTCCTACTTCCCACTTCACTATGAAGACAGCGGAAAGCAGTAGCATTCAGCATATTTTAATATTATATTATAAGATGCTTTATTTATAACAATGAACATAAATTAATTAAT
>CAYQTZ010000221.1:0-5160 GCA_964420565.1 uncultured Hyphomicrobiales bacterium | reverse complement strand
CTGAATGCTGACCGCTGACCGCCGAATACTGACCGCCGAATGCTGACCGCTGAATGCTGACCGCTGAATGCTATAAAAAACTTGCCAGCTCAAATATTAATAGTTAGATTTGCTTTAAGAGCATAAACAAATATTCAACTATATCAATGAAATTGAATAACAATACATTGATTACAGAATATTATTTTTAATTTGAAAATTACTAACATTAGTTGTAACTGTTTTATAATTCATTTATCTTTGCAAGCAATGTATAATGGCTTGAGAAACTTTGAAAAATAATAGAAACAAAAAGGATTCCCGCGAACGCATACTCAAAGAGTTAGGGCCATATTTGAATCTTGGTATGCAACTCGCTGTAACTGTAGGGCTGATGGCTCTGCTTGGCTGGTGGTTAGATACAAAATTCGACACAAAGCCATGGCTAATGGTAATCCTCTCATTTCTCGGCGCTACAGCAGGGATGGTATCGTTCATCAAAACTGCTTTAGGCAATGATAAGAAAAGGAAGGGGAAATCCTAAGAGATGCTTGAATCCTTTTTATACGCTTTTTTACTTAGTTCTTTGAATGTCGGTGTTGCTCTTTTAGTCATTATTCTTGCAGCGAAGAAAAAGAAGAAGAAAGACTTCACTAAAATTGTCTTTACGTCCATGGTTGTCCGATATATGATAGTATCAGCGGCAAATTGGATAATGCTGGCATATTTCGTTACTGACCAGCTCGCTTATGGATTGACTTTTATGATTTCGACATTCATTTTAATTTTAGTTGAGATTTTGTATATAAATTATCGTGCAAAATCCTTAAATTCGTAAATTATTTATTGAATATAAAGGTTTTTTTTATGGCAGCAGAACAAAAACACACTGCACAGGAAGAACATAACGAAGACTCAGGTCATGCTCAAACAGAACACGACACTCATGCCGATTTAGGGCACAGCGCTCCGGCAGAGATCACAAAAGACAATCTGTTTCCGCATATGCTATCACAACTCGGGGATCACTCGGGTTTTTATGTCTGGGGTTACAAAGTGTTCGATCTGCCGAAGATCATAATTGACGACAGCTTTTATTTTTACTCCAGCCCAGAGGCAATGGAAGAGGCAGGAGTCTTCACAGAGGTTCATCACCACATTGTACGTGCTGATAATCACGAAGACCCCGCACTGAACCTTTCTCCAACCAATCTGGTATTCTTCCAGTGGATAGCAATGTTCATTCTTTTACTGATGTTTGGTGTCGTCGGTAAAAAATATAAAAAGAATCCTCAAAAAGCACCAAGCGGCTTCCAGAATATGCTTGAAGTAATTATTGTATTCCTCAGAGACGAAGTGGTTCGCCCCAACGTAAATTCTGAAAAAGCAGCAAAATACTTATTCCCATATTTTATCGGCTTGTTTTTCTTCATACTCGTATTGAACCTGTTGGGATTAGTTCCCGGGGGGCATACAGCAACTGGAGCAATAGCCGTAACGGGAGCATTAGCGATAGTAGCATACTTTGTAATAAATATAACTGCCATACGCGAAGCTGGTATAAAATCATGGTTTAAGCACTTATTGGGGGGCGCCCCCTGGCCTTTGGCTTTTATAATGGTGCCTATAGAAATAATATCAATGTTCGTAAAGCCCTTTGCTCTTACGATACGTTTGTTTGCAAATATGACCGCAGGCCACGTGGTACTTTATTCATTAGTTGGTTTGATATTCTTCTTTAATCTTTCCAGCGGATTGACTGCTGGGCTTGTAATAGCGCCAATTTCGGTGGCATTCTCAGTATTTATGTATATATTGGAATTATTAGTAGCTCTTTTGCAGGCATATATCTTTACTATATTAGTGGCCGTATTTGTTGGCTTGGCAATAGGCGAACATGGACATCACGAAGATGCACATGCATAATAGAATAAAATTAGAATTTAAGTATAAATTTCGTGCTTAATTTTTTGTTCATTTATTTTTTTTGGAGGAAAAAATGGAACTTGCTTTCTTAGCAGCAGGATTTGGTGCAGGCATAACGGTAGTTGGTGCAGGTTTGGGTATTGGCAGACTGGCAGCAGCCGCATTGGAAGCCGGAGCACGTCAACCGGAAGCAGCCGGTGATGCACGTACAACAATGATCATCGCAGCCGCTTTGATTGAAGGTATAGCCTTGTTTTCATGCGTTATTTGTATGTTGCTTGCAGTTAAATAATGATAAAGTTTATAGGCGTGCTTCTTTAGCATTCAAAAGCTTTAGAAGTACGTCATATTTCAGAATTGACAACATTTAAATAAAGGTACTGCAAATGGATAGTGTAATGAATGTAGATCCGGGTCTTGTGATCTGGACTTTAATAAACTTTGGTATCTTTCTCTTCATATTGCTTAAGCTCGGCACAAAACCGATAATCAAAGCTCTGAACAACAGAGAAAATAGCATTAATAATTCCATAGAAGAAGCCGCAAAAGCAAATGCCGACGCAAGGAACCTTCTCGCTGAAAGCCAGAAGAAACTCGACCAGGCACAGCAGGAAATGGCTGAGATCATTGCCAAAGGTCGCGAGCAGGCAGAATCGCACATTCGCAAAGCCGCAGACGAAGCCGATAAAGTGAAAAGAAAAAAAGTAGAAGAAGCCACACGCGAAATAGAACAAAGCAAAGACAAAGCTTTGCTTGAACTCAGAAGCGAAGTTGCTGACATGGTTGTTATTGCCACAGAAAAGATAATCGGCGAGACTGTGGACAAAGATAAGCATTATAAATTGATTCAATCTAGTATTGAAAAACTTCCTAACAATTAAGTAAAGAAAACTTATGTTTGAACAGAGAGTTTCCAGCAGATATGCACGATCGCTGCTAATGACAGCACAATCCTTGAAACTTGAGGATGAAGTATTCATGGATTTAGAACTTATCAAATTGATAGCTGATAAATCCAAAGAATTGAAAGCTCTGATGAATAGCCCCGTTATTCAGCACTGGCGCAAGAAAAATGTATTCGAAGAATTATTCAAAGGCAGGGTAAACGACCTTACTATGCAATTCCTAATCTTGCTGACTGAAAAAAAACGTGAGCTTATTCTTGATAGTATAATCTTTCAATACGAAAATCAGTATAACATCCTGAAAAATCGTCAGAAAGTAGAAATATACTCTGCTATAGTGCTTTCCGACGAGCTGAGAAAAGACGTTGAGAAACGTCTGATTGATATGACTAAGAAAACTATTTTGCCTGAATATATTACTCAACCGTCTCTTATGGGCGGTATGATGGTCAGAATAGGCGACTGGGTTTACGATGCATCCATCAAAAACCAATTAGAATCGCTGCGCGACCGTCTGGCAGGAATAAGAAAGAATTAGATTTTTTAATTAATTTTAATCTGCAAGAATTATTTACAGATAAATATAAAAGGAAATACTATGGTTGATGTTCGTCCAGAAGAAATTTCTGAGATACTAAGACGCCAGTTATCAGGTTTCGAAAAGGAATCTGATATTTACGAAGTTGGTACTGTGCTCCAGGTTGGTGACGGCGTTGCCAGAATCTATGGTCTTACCAAAGCTATGGCATCTGAGCTCATCGAATTCCCTAACGACGTTTTCGGTATGGTGCTTAACCTCGAAGAAGACAACGTCGGTGTTATGCTTTTTGGTGATGACAGCTTGATCAAAGAAGGCGACACAGTGCGCCGTACCGGTAAAATTGCCTCAGTACCAATTGGCAAAGAACTGCTCGGCAGAGTAGTCAATCCACTCGGTCAGCCAATTGACGGCAAAGGTCCAATCAATACTACACAAATTTATCCTATTGAAAGAAAAGCTCCAGGCGTAATATTCAGACAACCCGTAAAAGAACCATTGCAAACAGGTCTGAAGATGATCGATGCCTTGATACCAATAGGACGCGGTCAGCGAGAGCTTATCATCGGCGACCGTCAGACTGGTAAGACTGCTATCGTTCTCGATACAATCATTAACCAAAAATTTACACATACCCCTGAAGCAAAAGCTCTCGGCATTGATCCTGTTTTCTGCGTATATGTAGCTATAGGGCAAAAAGGTTCAACAGTGGCTAACGTAGTATCCTACCTCGAAGAATACGGGGCTTTGGACTATACAATAGTCGTTGCTGCTAATGCCTCAGATCCCGCACCAATGCAATTCATCGGTCCTTATTGCGGATGCTCCATGGGTGAATACTTCAGAGATAACGGAATGCACTCGCTTGTAATATACGACGATCTATCCAAACAGGCAGCCGCTTACCGTCAGGTATCGTTACTACTAAGACGCCCACCGGGACGCGAAGCCTATCCCGGGGATATTTTCTATCTGCATAGCCGCTTGCTCGAAAGAGCCGCAAAGTACTCAGAAGACATGGGCAGTGGTTCATTAACAGCACTACCTGTAATTGAAACACAAGCAGGCGACGTAGCTGCATATATTCCAACAAATGTGATCTCCATTACCGATGGTCAGATATTCTTAGAGCCAAACCTGTTCAACGCAGGTGTACGCCCCGCTATGAACGTCGGTATCTCGGTATCACGAGTTGGCGGTAATGCTCAGATAAAAGCGATGAAAAAAGTAGCAGGACCTCTGAAGCTCGATTTAGCACAATATCGCGAGTTAGAAGCTTTCGCCAAATTTGGTTCAGACCTTGATAAATCTACTCAGAGACAGCTTACACGCGGAGCGAGACTAACAGAGATATTAAAACAAAAGCAATTCTCCCCAGTTCGTGTAGAATTGCAAATTGCTTTGATATGGACAGCTACCAAAGGTTATATGGATGAGTTCCCTGTATCGGCAATGCATCGCTTCGAAAAAGAATATTTTGAATTTTTAGAGAATAATTATCTCGATCTTCTAAAACTGATCATCGAGAAGAAATCTTTAGAAGACGACATAGTTGCTAAACTCAAAGAAGCAGCAGATAAATTTACAGATGGATTTAGAAGAACAATTATATAATACTATATTCTTATGATAATACTAACAGGCGGAGCAGGTTTTATTGGTTCATGTTTCCTTGAGAAACTTAACCAACAAGGCATCAAAGATGTCTTAGTAGTGGACCACCTTGGCGATACCGGCAAGTGGAAAAACCTTGTCGGCAAGGATTACTCTGCTTATATCAATAAGAATACATTTTCTTT
Organism: uncultured Hyphomicrobiales bacterium; assembly: GCA_964420565.1. Classification (GTDB taxonomy): domain Bacteria; phylum Bacteroidota; class Ignavibacteria; order Kapaibacteriales; family UBA2268; genus CAYQTZ01. Next base: position 13 of record CAYQTZ010000221.1, on the reverse strand, counting down.
GAATCTTACATCT
>CAYQTZ010000220.1:0-5242 GCA_964420565.1 uncultured Hyphomicrobiales bacterium | reverse complement strand
TCCCTCTGTATCTTGCTTTTGTTAATCAAGACAATCAGGAATGGTTCTTTATAATGCTAACAATAGTATTTGCATTAGTGGCTTTTCCATTTAATTTTTTAAGCTATTATTATTTTACATTCCTGATAAAAAAAGAAGAAATAATAATAAAATCAGGCGTACTCTCTCGCAACCAAAGAAACATTCCTATCGAAAGAGTCCAAAACGTAGATATTACCCAGAATTTTTTGCATCAATTGCTCGGCATTGCAAAAGTAGAGATACAAACAGCAGGCGGTTCCGAGACGGAAGGGCTGTTAGAATATGTCTCTAAAAATGATGCTGAAGAAATTAGAGATGTGATCCGCCAGTTTCAAAATATCATCGAGCAGGAAAAAGAAGAAGAAACTACTGAGAATGAATCTGATGAGCTTGATGATAGTGAAACAGAAACATCCGATAATATAAAACCAAAAACAGAATACAGCAATTTCGAAAAAGATCAATATGCCGACAAAGAGCTTTTCCGAATGAGTATCCGCGAGCTTGTAACTTATGGCATGCTGCGTTTTAGGCCCTTAGTATTAGTTGGAATTTTTATTTTACTTCAGTACCTGAACATTTTCCCAAGTATGATGGAAGACGTAGAATCATATTTAGACCTAAAATCCCTGAAAGAATTAGATATGACTATGATAATATTTTATGGAGTATTATTCCTGATACTTACATTGTTTTTATCGTGGTTAGCCGACATTTTACTTACTGTGAACCAATTCTACAACTTCCGGCTTTCTATGGAAGGCAATAAGCTTCATACTGAATATGGCTTGCTCGGCAGACGAAAAGGCACTATCCCACTAAAAAAACTGCAATCTATTACTATGGCTTCTAACTTCATAACGAGAAAACTGAATCTATACTCTCTGCAACTGCAAACTGCCGGCCTTGGCATCCGAAAATCCATGCCTGAGATAGCCGTGCCATTAGCAAATTATGACAGAGTAAGCGATCTGATGCACAACATACGCAATTTCGATAAACCAGTAGAATACAAACATGTCTCGCGATTAACGATCCGAAGAGCTATGTTCAGATATATGATGGCGCTGCTGCCAATAGTCGCTTTAGGGATATATATTTCTGCATGGTTAGCTACCTTGTTAGTTTTAGTGCCGCTTCTTTACTACGCCGCCGTACTTCGCTACCAATACAGGGGCTATTCCATTCAGAATGAAAATGTGATAATCAAGCAAGGATTCTTCTTTCAGAGGATTTCCATTATACCAATAAAGAAAATACAAACACTGCACGTAGTAGAAACTTTTTTCCAGCGGCGATTAGGGCTTGCCACTATCAACGTGGACACAGCAGGCATGGAGACATTTTCCGATGCCTCGATTATAGACGTAGCAGCCGAAGATGCCGTAGGAATTTTAGAAGAGTTGACTAATGCTTTCAACAAAAAAATGCAAAAAGAATTAAAAAGTTGATAATTGATTCGGAAAATCATATCTTTGAAAGTTAATGAGTTTAATATATATTTAAAAATATTTTGAATTATACAAAATTTGTAAGGTGAAAAATGTCCTGGTTTATTAGATCCCAAAAAAATATAAAAGATAAAGAGCAAAAAGAAATGCCCGACGGCTTATGGACTAAGTGCCCCAAATGCAGTGAGGTAATATTCAAAAAGCAGCTCGAAGAACATTTATTCACATGCCCCGCCTGCGAACACCATTTTCGGATAGGCAGCAAAGAATATATTGAAATTTTACTTGATGAAGGAAGCTTCACAGAAACACATACAAAAATAAAATCTGCTGACCCATTAGAATTTGTTGATTCAAAAAAATATCCTGACCGTTTGGAAGCCGCCTATTTAAAAACAGGGCTGAACGATGCCATAACTACAGGCTTGGGTAAAATTCACGGCACGGAGGTATCTTTTGGATGTATGAACTTCAACTTTGTTGGCGGGAGTATGGGTTCTGTAGTCGGCGAGAAAATATTCAGAGCTACGCAGGACGCCATAAGCTCTAAAATCCCACTAATTATAATCAGCTCCACAGGAGGAGCCCGTATGCAAGAAGCTGCACTCTCGCTTATGCAGATGGCTAAGACCAGCGCCATACTCACAGAATTAGCCGAAGCAGGTCTTCCCTATATATCTATACTTACAGATCCGACCACAGGAGGAGTAACCGCCTCATATTCAATGTTAGGAGACGTAAACATTGCAGAGCCGGGGGCTTTGATTGGATTTGCAGGTCCACGCGTTATCGAAGATACTATCCGCAAAAAACTTCCTCAAGGCTTCCAAAGAGCCGAATTTCTACAGGATCACGGCTTCGTGGATATGATAGTTCGGCGAAAAGAACTGAAAGACAAAGTTAAACTTATATTAGATTGGTTTTTGAGCAAGTAGAAATTTTAAACTTTTTTTCATTTTCTAAAAATTTTTCTTGATTTATTCAGGATTATTTGTTACTATTCATTTGGGGTATGTTATAATACGGTTAAAAGATTATTCCCATAGTGTTAATAATTAATAGAAGTAAAACTGAATGCGAGGAAAAAAGAGATCAACAATATTATACATCCTGATAATTTGCTTGATGATCTCCTGCTTACAAGCACATGAAGAAAAAAAGATCATTACTTCAGTTCACTTCACCGTAGGTTATCCGGCAGCCAATAACAGTTCTTCCGATTTTTTTGAAGTATATCAGGAAGAATTGAATGGAACCAAAAAAAAATTCACATTCCCTGCTATTGCGGGACTGTCAGTAAAAGTAAAATACCCCGAAAATATTCGCTTTGGGTTAGATGCCCATTATCAGTTCATTGACATGCGGGATTATTACAAAGAAATAATTGATTTCGGATTTGCAAGAGGTACCCGGCAAATATCTCAGGAATTTGTGTTGACTACCAGAGCAGTCTTTGCCATAGTCGAATACGTCCCAATTATTTCCCAGTTCCGAACTTACGCAGGAGCTGGAATAGGCGCAAATTTCGGGACGATTTACTGGAAAGAGATCGTAAATTCTGACATATTGTATGATAAGCGATTCGGTGGCAGTCATTTAGATATCGCCACCATTGACCCGGCTTTCAAAATATACACAGGATTGGAGCTCGGATTCGACAAAGATCAAGAAGACGATTACCTCGGTTCTGTTTTCTTTGAGCTAATGTTCATCAAATTATTCAGATACGAAAAAGTATTCGCCGATGTCTATCCGCAGTTAGACAGACCATCGGAAAAACTGAAAAAAAGCTATGGATTGGTAACAAATTATATTAGTTTCAATATTGGAGTATCCTTCAACGTCGATATATTTAAGTTGAATACTAAAAGAAAGCAAAAAAAGTAAAAGTTTCATAAATAATGAAACAGCATAATAATAAATCATTGTCTTCAAGACTTTAGAGAGGTGCAACTATGAAAACACAAGTAACATTCAGGCATTTTGACTCAAACAATGCTTTACAGGAAGCAGCACATGAATCGATCAAGAAGTTCGAGAAGTTCTTTGACGGGATAACAAGCACCAACGTAGAATTCATCGACGATGCTACCAAACAGGTTGAATTCACAGTTCAGGTACAAGGCAACACTCTTGTTGCTAAAGATCAATCGGATGATTTCCATAAAAGCTTAAATGAAGCTACAGACAAAATGATCCGACAAATTCGAAAATGGAAAACCAAAACATTCAAGAATTAACTTGTAGTTTTTTTGACTTTATAAAAAGGGGCTTTGGAAAAAGCCCTTTCTTTTATAATTTATATAAATATTTTTTGCTTTTTCTGGATAAGATATGACAACATTCGATAATATTGAAATACTGCAACAAAAGGCTGTGCCCGTAAGCATTCTAAACAATTCACCAGCAAAACTCACACCCTTGAATAATGTAACTGGTGATGAAAGGAAAATTTCCAGCAAAGGATTGTATCGTCCCCAACTTGCTTTGGCTGGATACGCAGGGCTATTCAACTATAAAAGCATACAAATGTTTGGTAACACCGAGTTTTTCTACCTAAAGGGACTAAGCGAAAAAAAACGTATGCAAGCTTTTTCTACTATTTGCGAACTGCCTATACCATGTATTGTGCTAACTAACAATCACACCTTAGAAAACAAGTTACTCAACATAGCCACAAAAAATAATGTTCCCGTATTCACTTCCGAATATGACACCACAAAAGCCACATATATCCTCACAGAATATATGGACGACCAGTTTGCACCACAGGCAGTAGTGCATGGTTCATTTGTTGACGTTTATGGCGTCGGGTTGCTATTCGTAGGGCGCAGCGGCATAGGCAAAAGCGAAATAGCGCTTGACCTGATAGAACGCGGCCACCGTATAGTATCTGACGATGTAGTAATGCTAACCAAAAAGAGAGAATCTATACTAATGGGTACAGGCACAAGTCTTGTTCAGCATTTTATGGAAATACGAGGAATTGGCATTATTGATATCAGGCAGATGTTTGGCATTCGCTCCATCCGCTTCCAGAAAAGACTCGAAATAGTTGTAGAACTCGCTGAATATGACCCAAATCTCGAATACTCCAGAATTGGCTTAGACGAAGAAGCAATCAATATTATGGATATAGAAATATCTACAGTAAAGCTCCCAATATTCCCTGGCAAAAATATTACGGTTATCGCTGAAGTGATAGCTATAAACTATCTACTCCGCACCTATGGATATAATGCATCACAGGTATTTTCTAATAATCTGAATCAGGAAATGAAGAAAGCAACAGGTCCTGAATCCGCCTTCCGAGACAGACGAATTACATCATGGCTGCAAGGAGATATAGAGTAATAGAATTCCTGATTTAATTCCCCTCATTCCCAAACTAAGACCATTGCAAAACCAAAGAGAATCGCCCTCTTTATTCCCCGATAAATATGGCGGAGATTTATACTGCGAATGATCATTTTTATAATATTAGAAGTAGTCTTTTATTGTTCGTATCAATTTTCTTAGTTAACTTGCATTTTGTTTCAAATTTTGTTTAAAAAAGTTATGAACCATGATATAATAAAAATAAATGCTTTAATTGCAGCAGGCGGTACAGGCGGGCATTTATTCCCCGCAATGGCAGTAGCAGAGCAATTAGAAAGACTCATAAATGGCAATTTTCATGCAGAATTTGTGGGTAATCCTACTAAGATAGAAAGTATCGCCGTTCCAAAAGCTGGTTATAACTTCACTCCTATACCTATTACTGGGTTCAA
>CAYQTZ010000219.1:4997-5266 GCA_964420565.1 uncultured Hyphomicrobiales bacterium | reverse complement strand
TAATTCAAAATAATTAGCATCAGCGCCCGAAACTATAATATCAGTTATCACTAAATCTGTTTCTGTGTTTTGGTTCCTAATCTCAAAATCTTTAATATAAGTATCGCAGGTAAGCACTCCACCCATATTGAAGTTACTTACATAATCAATGCCGTAAGCTTCGCAACTTGTAGTTAAAGCAGTAATTTCATTCACATCATCGATGTCAGGTCCTGGCTTGGTATCAGCATTAATATTAAATGTAACATTCCTGTCCCCGGGCTGAGTTG
>CAYQTZ010000219.1:0-4954 GCA_964420565.1 uncultured Hyphomicrobiales bacterium | reverse complement strand
TTATTCTTACCAGCTTCAATTACAACGTCTTGAGGCGCATTGCCTGAAGTCCACTGATATTCATTGTTACCAAATATTTCAATATCGCTGATGTTTAGATTGCCAAACAAGCTGGAATTCTCAACACGCAAAGTTCCCTCAGTCTCATATCCATAAGCAACAGTTGATCCGCAATCATACGAAGCAATAGCAGTTGGCAAAAATCCTATGCCGGTGATACGGCTTTCTAATGGGGTTTCTGGCATTATATCAAGAGTGATCAATGCTGTATTAGAATACACCATTTCTTCTGTTGGAGTAAATGTTACAGGTATAGTTCTTTGCTGACCTGCCGGCACTTCCATAGGTAAATCAACGTTGCCAAGTTCGAAACCATTATCTGACTGTGTATTGGAAAGTGCTATTGAGTTCACAAATACATTAATTTGCGTTTCATTATTGATCACTATCTCAGATTCATTTACAGTCTGGAGCCGTTTCAGTTGAAAATCAACATCATCAATCGGGAAATTAGGATCAACACCATTACCTGTTAAATATGTATTATCGCTATTGCAGCCCTCAGGCATAGTATAAACTATATGAGCATCACGCACACCGGGACCTCCCGGAGTAAATCTAACAGGTATCTCAAGGCATTCACCAGCAAGCACAACGCCAGGAATTTGACTTTTGTCAATATAATAATCGCCTGCATGATCCCCTTCGATGGTCATATCAAAAGTATGCAGATCATTTGGATTAATATTTTTAAATATACAAGATCTTGTTTCAATCTTAGGTGTTCCGATATTTACGTTTCCAAAGTCTATAAGCTGAACAACTTCCGAACCACATATACCAACGCCGTGCATAGTCAGGATTATCTGTGGAGAGCATTCTCCGTTAATTATTATCTGTCCTGAGCGGTCGCCTATATTCATTGGCTTGAACATTAAAGTAATTTTGACACATTCATTAGCTGGAATAGTTTTTGGCTCTTCGCTGTCGAAATAAAACTCTGTGGTATTAGTATTGATAATACTTTCTATATCAACTGGCAGATCGCCATCATTACAGACTTCGACAATATATGGAATTGAAACTCCCAGCATAGATTCGCCAAAATTAACTGTAGTTGGATTAAAATAAATTATCGGGGTTTCTACACTGAAAAAGTCTTCGCTCTGATCTTCGCTACCCGGCACACTTCCCCATTTAGAAGTGTAAATATCTTTTTTGCCAGCACTGTTCAATGTAATGTCGCCTCTTGTAAGGGAGTTTTCAAAAAAGCCACAGTCGTATTTATTGCCATAAGAATCAAAAACATAATTCTTGGAATAATCATCATAATCACGACCGCCCTGATGCAGAGAAGTCAATTTCAGATCAGCAGCACGGAAAATTGCTTCAAATCTGCGGACCTGTCCATTTGTACTTGGTAGTGTAAATTCATTAAGGAAGATCTGATCTCGCTCAGATCTATACTGTCCCGATACATAGATTGATCCGCCATAATCATCAATATAACGAATTTTTTGGCCCCATGCTTCAAAGTTCTGGTTCATTTGATCTCCGCCATAAACTTTGACATTATTGACATTCATATTATCAGAATACATCTTAGCTATAAAGAAATAATTTTTTCCTTCTAATGGCATCGAAGGTATCATAGCGTCAAATTGTGCACCTTGCTGGCAGCTTCCAGTAATATATATATAAGATTTTTCTTGGTCGCCAGGATCAGGACTACTACAAATACCTGCGGCAGAATCCACGCCATCTCCACCAAATGACCTTGCGTTAATAAAACCACATTCGGTATCGTATTTGGCTACAAAGATATCTTGTTTCTTCTGCTTGGCACTTAATTTTCTTTCTCCATCACCTTCTCCAAAAGTGGCTACATCTTCGAACCAGCCAGTGATGTAATAATAAAATTCTTTCTCACCAAGTGTAATACTATTTGCGACTTCATTTTCAGTACCACCTGCACTTTTTGCACACATATATGAAGATTTTCCGCTTACCATACCGCGAACTTTGAAATCTCCCGGTTTTGGCGGCAACCAATCAAAAGAAAGTCCTGAAGCATTTGAAGCAATCGGCTTCCAGTTACCATCATCAAGATAAGATAGATTAACTGGCACATCCTTGGCAACACCTCCCCATTTGATATTTACAACATCACATGTGGTAAAGTTCTCCCCACCATTAGGATAAATAATATCTATATGAGAGAGGCCTCCCACCATAGTTAAAGATGGGGGACAGGGTGAACCTTCAAGTACTAAAGTAGATTTGTGGTATTTCTTCTGTGGTCCCTGAGTAAAACGTACCTGAACGATACGAGTAACGCCGGCGGGTATCACAAATGGTTCAAATACAGTCATCCCATTAGGATAATCCCAATCAACAACTTCAAAGCTACTCGAAGCAGGCATTATAGCATAATTATCGCAAAAGAAATCTGAATGCTGTGGGGTAAACTGTATTTCTCTGGTAATTGACTGGTTAACATCAGGATCATTAAATGATAAGATATTCTCAGACATATTAACTTTAGCTACAGAGTTCTCTGGTGTAATAAAATCCTTAGTTGTGGGATTTACATTAGGAATACTCTGTATTCTATTGCATTTAAGCTGTGCAGAGCGATAGCGGCTTTGCTCGGTACATCCATAATTAGTGAGCCATGAAATCGTACAAAACTGCATTGCTTGTATGTCTTTAGCTATCCAGCGGTAAACTTCCTTTAGTTTGTCTCTGGTTTGTATAGAAAAAGATGTCTCTTTTGTTTGAGAATTAGTTCCATTACAAATATTTGCTAAAGGTTCATATACCTCGTCTTGAATTACTATACCATAAACAGAAATACCGTCCTGTTGCATCATAGTTATAATTTCATTAACACGCACAGGCCCAACCAAAGAAGAGCTGCTTGCATTATGCTTACCATCAGTCAAGAATATAACGATTCGTCTGCGCTCCATATCAGGGTCTTCTTCTTCAAAAAGCTGCGAGATCGTTACATCGTCAGGATCACTGCCATTAGGGTTCCCAAAAAATGGCACATTATAATTCGTCTCTCCATAAACAATAGTATTATCAAGAGCATCTAAAATTTCATCAGGTTGATTTGTAAAAGGGCTTTTAAGCCATGTGTCGAATTGAGCAAAAGTAAGACAGCTGACTAAAGTGCCATTAGCCCAATTCATCTGATTCAAGAACTCTCTTACGGCATCAATAGTCCATGCCCAGCGAGAGCCCTGATCATAATCATCCCATGTCATTGATGTGCTTTGGTCAATAACAAGAGTGATCAGCAATGGCCTTTCTTCAGTAGTGTCTATGCAACTTATGTTCAAAAGATCGCTATTAACGACCCCACCACCATCAATAACCTGAAAGTCATCAACAGTCCAATTATCATATGGTTCTCCCTCGGCATCTTCTGCCTGAAAATTAACCTTAAGCAAAGGGAATTCAGTAGTATTGACCTGAGAAAATGATATCTTCTGTGCATAAGTATTTGCTCCAAAAGCCAGACCGAAAACAATGAATAAAATAATGTAAACTTGGCTTTTCATGTCTCCTCCAATATATAGATTTTGTATATTTATTTTCAATTTATTAAATCACATTAATATAACGAATTAATCATAATAAAACAATTATCTTAACAAATTATTAACTTTTTTTAAGAAACAGATGGTTCTAATAATGTAAGCGATTTTTCATTGGCATTTAGCATTGCATTAGTTCCCATAGGCAACGTTAATTTATTCATTTCGTGACCTATTTCGACGCCAAGAATGGACGGAATTCCAAGCTCTTTCATCTTCGAATAGACAACCTGCCGCCTTGTATAAGACTGAACAGGATAAAAATTCTTTCTGGCATCCAAGCCCTTAAAATTGCCAAATATCACTCCTTTACATTTATCAAATTTTCCAGCAAGCCAAAGCTGAGTCAGCATTCTGTCTATATGATACGGTTCGACAGTAACATCCTCAAGAAATAATATACAGTTATCAGTATTTATTTCATATTCGCTTCCTAATGTAGCAACTACAAGTGTAAGATTGCCACCAATTAGCCGACCTGAGCATATCCCTTCGTTTATTACGTTGTATGCAGAGCTGGATATATTTATCGGCACAAATTTTTCACGCTGAAATATCATTTCCTTGAACGATTTGACCGTAAAAGAATTGAAAGTCGTTACGGCAACAGGGCCATGAAATGTAACCAAGCCAGTTTTCACATAAATTGCTATGAGTAAAGCAGTAATATCACTGAATCCAATAATTATTTTGGGATTAAGCCTGATAATCTCGTAATCAAGCAATGGCAATATTCTCATTACTCCGTATCCTCCTCGCCCGGCTAAGATACAATCAATATCCTGCGATTCGACATAGTGCATAAACTCATCAGCTCTCTCTTGGTCAGAGGCAGAAAAATAGCGATAATTTTTATCATGCTTTTTTATAGTATTGCCGATCTCGACTTCTAACCCCATTCGATTCAAAGCTTTTGTAGTATTTCGTAATTCCCACAAACTGGTGGGACTTGCCGGAGCAGTAATTGCTACTTTTGAACCAATTTTTAATGCTTTTGGTAAAACCCTCTGTTTCCAAAGAATGCTATCATCTATTTTCGGTGCAATGAATTCCTGCAAATTTTTTATTAAAGCAGGGGATAAAGTGGAACTAATAAGACCACCCATCGCACTAATTCTAAAAAATTTTCTTCTATTCAATTTATCACTCTTTTATCTGTGCTTTTTTTTGTTCATAATAAATTTAAGCAAAATAATTAAGCTTCCACAAAAAAAAGCACCCCTTATAATATATAAATACACTAATTCGCTAAAAATGTTGCAAATTTTTAGAAATTTATGAATAAATTTTTATTATTGATGAATATTTTTATATTTTTGTACTCTCGGAGAGGTGCAGGAGTGGCTGAA
>CAYQTZ010000218.1:0-5267 GCA_964420565.1 uncultured Hyphomicrobiales bacterium | reverse complement strand
AGAAAGCAATAGCAGTAACATCTTTAGGCAGTAAACTGACCCTGCTGATTTGCTTTGTATTGAACGGATTTGGAACTAAAGCATACCCCTGAAGAATGGGCTCAAAAAACCAATCTGAATAATAAGCTGGTATATCCGTCCTTCTGCTTGCTGAAATGATCATATAAATATTTATTATTGAAAAACAGAATTTGCAAATAATAAAGCAATAATACAAACGTTCCATTAATTAAGACGCTGGGGGAAACTAAAAAATTATTTGAAAGCATTATATTAATATCTTATGAGCTAATAAGAAATATTTTATTTCAATAAGCGTCAAAGCTAATAACGATAAATGATTATTTTTTAATTAAATGAGTTTTTTCAGTAGAGAACATTAACGAATGTAACATTAAGCAGAATGATAGATATGGAAGGAAATTTTTCAAATAGAGTAAACGACGTTATAAAACTGAGCCGCGAAGAAGCGCTTCGGTTAGGTCATGATTACATCGGTACAGAGCATCTATTGCTTGGTATAATTAGAGAAGGCGAAGGTATAGCCGTAAAAATTCTAAAAAACCTTGGTGTTGACCTATACGGCTTGAAAAAAGAGATAGAGGATACAGTAAATGCATCGAGCAATACTTTAACCGTAGGTAATATACCATTAACCAAACAATCTGAAAAAGTATTGAAGATCACATATCTCGAAGCCAGATTATACAAATCTGACATTATCGGTACAGAACACCTGCTGCTCTCCTTGCTTCGCGATGAGGAAAACATAGCCGCACAGATACTTTCTAATATGAGTGTGAATTACGATATAGTGCGCAGAGAATTAGATAGTATAATAAGCGGCAAAGCCAGTAGCCACAATCCGAGACCACCGTTTGGTTCAGCTGCCTCGAAACACAAAAAACAACAAAAAGAGCAAATAAAAACTCCTGTCTTAGATAACTTTGGCAGAGACCTTACTCAAATGGCATTGGAAGATAAGTTAGACCCTGTAATAGGAAGACATAAAGAAATAGAGAGAGTCTCTCAGGTGCTGTCCCGCAGAAAAAAGAACAACCCTGTACTTATCGGCGATCCCGGAGTAGGTAAAACTGCCATAGTCGAGGGATTGGCTATCAGGATAGTAAAAAGAGAAGTGCCTAGAGTACTTTATGATAAAAGAATTGTAACATTAGATTTAGCTTCACTCGTTGCAGGTACTAAATATCGCGGCCAGTTCGAGGAAAGAATGAAAGCCGTAATGAATGAATTGGAAAAAGCCAGGGATGTGATCCTATTCATTGACGAATTGCATACAATAGTGGGAGCTGGCGGAGCTTCTGGGTCTTTAGATGCCTCTAATATGTTCAAACCCGCACTATCCCGCGGCGAGATACAGTGCATCGGTGCTACCACCTTAGATGAATACAGACAATATATAGAAAAAGATGGCGCATTAGACCGCAGATTCCAAAAGATAATAGTTGATCCTCCAACTTATGATGAAACATTGAATATTTTAGGTCACATAAAAGACAGATACGAAGAGCACCACCATGTCCGTTTTGACGAGGAAGCTATTAAAGCTTGTGTCAGATTATCAGAAAGATACGTTACTGACAGACAATTCCCCGACAAAGCTATAGATGTGCTTGACGAAACAGGAGCGAGAGTGCACCTTGCCAATATAGACGTTCCAAAACAGATAATAAAACTCGAAGAGCAGATAGAAGAAGTCCGCTTCCAGAAAAATCAAGTTGTGAAAATGCAGAACTTCGAGGAAGCTGCCCGCCTACGTGATCTTGAGAAAAAAATTCAGCATGAACTTGGGCAGGCAAAAGACGATTGGGATTTGAAAGCTAGCAAAACATACTTCGAAGCAATCGAAGATGACGTAGCAGACGTAGTAGCCATGATGACGGGCGTACCTGTAAATAAAATTGCTGAAACTGAGTCCATACGGCTACTCAATATGGGCAATGATCTGCAGAAGATAGTTGTAGGGCAGGAAGATGCAATAACTCATTTAGTAAAGGCTATACGCAGAGCACGCGCCGGTCTGAAAGATCCGAAAAGACCCATTGGGTCATTTATGTTCTTAGGTCCTACAGGCGTTGGAAAAACGGAGCTCGCCAAAGCATTGGCAAGAGTTATGTTCGATTCCGAAGATGCTCTGATCCGAATTGACATGAGTGAATATATGGAGAAATTCTCTGTATCTCGCTTTGTCGGAGCCCCTCCAGGTTATGTCGGCTACGAAGAGGGTGGCCAGCTTACAGAAAAAGTAAGACGCAAGCCATACAGCATAATACTATTAGATGAGATTGAAAAAGCTCATCCAGATGTATTCAATATGCTGCTTCAGGTCTTTGACGATGGAGTTTTAACTGATGGTCTGGGTAGAAAAGTAGATTTCAAAAATACTATAATCATTATGACATCCAATGTTGGTACACGAGATGTAAAATATGGTGGCAGGATAGGATTTTCCGAATCGGCACCAGGTGATGATTACCAGCACGTTAAAAATACTATTGAAAGCTCTATCAGAACTCTCTTCAATCCTGAGTTCATCAATAGAATAGATGACTTTTTCATATTCCGTAAACTTACCAAAGAGCATATTCACGAAATCATTGATATTCAAATGGATATGCTGCAAAATCGGCTTAAGATCAACAGTATGGAGCTTCAGCTTAGCGAAGCAGCTAAAGATTTCCTTGTAGAAAAAGGATATGATGAAAAATTTGGAGCCAGACCGCTACGCAGAGCTATCCAAAAGCATGTGGAAGACGAACTGGCAGACGAACTGCTGAAAGGCAACCTCAAATATGGTATGCTTATCAAAGGCGAACTTGTTGAATCAGGAGAGAAGATTAAGTTTAATTATATCGATAATCCAAACTACGTTAAGAAAGAGAAAAAGAAAGATCTGCCAAAAATAAAAACGAAATTGTACGGCAAAGATTCACCCGATCTTGGTATTGATCAGGAAGCCGAAGAAATTGAGCAGGGATCCGACTACAGGAACAATAACAATTAGTTAAAATTAAATAGAATTTGTATATTAGAGCATCTGTTTTTATTAAGCAGATGCTCTTTTTTTTTGTGGGAATAGAAATATTTTTTTGTAGAATGGATTTTTTTATTTATTTATATAATTATGTGAATGATAGTTTTCAAAAAGTGTTTTAATATAAATACGGTGGTATCATTTGAGCGAATTAATTAAACGTGTTCTCGTTGCAGTAATCGGTATACCTATAGCTATTTGGATTGTTTATGATGGGGGATTAGTTTTTTTAATTGCAATATTATTGCTGTCTTCGATAGGACTTTTCGAATTCTATAAAATGGTAGAGAAAAAGGACAGCTATCCAAATTATTTATTGGGTTTGGTATTTAACACGATCATTATAATAAGATTAGGACTTTTTCCCAATATATTAGAAAATACAGAAAATCATTTTATGCCGCTTGGCTTTTTTTTCCTAATTACTACTGTGATTTATGTGCTTTTATTAATGGGATTCGAGATATTCCGATCAAAAAGAAATCCCTTAGCAAGCATAAGCTATACTATAACAGGTAGTGTTTATGTAACATTTACATTTGCGTTCTTTCTGATAGTCCGTAAACTGCACGAAATAAAACAATACTCAGTAGAAGGATTAAATCAATTTGAAGATACTTCAGAGGTTTTCAGATCTTTTGATAATGAATTCAGTATGCTCTTATTACTATTCATACTTTTTAGTGTCTGGCTATCAGACTCAGCTGCGTATTTTATTGGCAAAAATTTTGGCAGACATAAATTAGCGCCAAGAGTAAGCCCTAAGAAAACATGGGAGGGTGCTGTGGCAGGGTTTGTTGCCGGTGCTACTTGTTTTGTGTTGCTGTCTATTTCATATTTAGATGGGTTGCCTCTTGTGGATGCCTTGATAATTGCTGCGATAATTGGTTCTGTCGGTCAGATTGGCGACCTCGCTGAATCTCAGTTGAAAAGAGATGCGGGGATAAAAGATAGCTCAGCTTTAATACCAGGACATGGCGGGGTGCTCGACCGCTTCGATAGCTTAATATTTATTATGCCTGCAGTTGCATTTTACATGTTAGTTGTTCATTTATAAACCATGAGGCTTGTACATTTTTCTGAGTCAGGTCTTCAATAAAAGTATGCTTTAGAATTTACTTTTATTAAAATAATATTATTCCAAAGCATACCCTCATTTTTTAACAGAAAATATCTATAATAATCTCAGCAATTATGCTCTTAAACTCATATTCAACTATTGTTCTTTTTTCCAACTATTATAATTTTTAAGCAAGCTGTGTGTGCCTGTCAGATCAGATATAACACTTGTAGTCCAATTTAATTCTCTTATTTTTTTATCCCAGAAAATGATTGTCAAGCCTCCTAAACCATATTCACCGTTTGATTCATCAAATTCTTCGCTATCAAATTTATCTTTAAGAGATGCCATATATGGTGAATCACTGTCATATTGAAAAACATTGGCACTGCCAAGAGTATCAAAGTCAAATTTTAGTTCACCGCAGAGTACACCGTTTTCCTCGAAAAGTCTTTTCCGGATGTTTGTGGCGCCCATGAAATTCTCGCTTGCTTTATCACCTTCGTAATAGTCAGTAATTAATGTAGCAAAATCTTTCATAGATACATCTTTTTCTTCTTCTTCGGTAGAGATGATATTAATGTATTTAATAGTCATAGTACCGGAGTTATCTGCGTTAAGCTTTACGGTATATTCCTTTTTTTCAACATTAAGGCATCCGTTCAGGGCAAAAACAAATAAAGCAACAAGTAGAAATGCAGTAGTGAACTTTTTCATAAAGTGTCTCCAAAATATTTCACAATGTTAATGAAAAGAAACCATAACAATATAATGAATAATATGCTTTTCACAAAGAAGATTCAATCATCTCTGATTTGATTTTTGACTATTTACTTCAGAACTCCCTGCTCCAATTATACGGACTATTCTTCATAAATATTGGTAGATAGATAGCTAAGGTCATGTCAACTTAATAAACAATCATGTATGATTGTTCTTCCCATGATATAGCATTCTGCATAAATGATTGATTATAATAAATATACGCTCTCTTAGGCGGTAGGCATGCAAGCTTTAGACCATTGCAAAAGTCCAAAAACTGATCCCACCCCGACCCACCCTTGCGAGTCCCGACAGGTCGGGATCTGATGATAAGGGAGGGGGATTTTTATCTTACTTCCCCTCTTGGTAAGAGGGGATCGAGGGGTGTTT
>CAYQTZ010000217.1:0-5316 GCA_964420565.1 uncultured Hyphomicrobiales bacterium | reverse complement strand
GTGGATCGAGGAGTGTTCCCATTAAATAGCGGTCAGCGGTTAGTTTTTAGTATTTCCAACACCCCCTTTGGTCTTTGGAAATAGGGGAAATCATCTTTCTGCTTCCCCCGCCAGACAAATTATGTGCAACTAAACTGAAAGATCAAGATTTAGAGTGTTTCTGCCAGAGATTAATCAAAAACTCTCAATTACTGCTGCTATATAGTGATACAGCATAAGCAGACTTAGTACTAATTTAATAACTATGCTGCCAAGTAAACCAATAAAGGAGCCGAGTCCGGCTCGCATAGCTTCGTCGAATTTCTTTTTGTCTCCCATTATCTCGCCAAGTACTGCACCGATAAAAGGACCTATTAGCACACCAATAATAGGAATTACTATTGGTCCTATTATTAGCCCGGCTATTGAACCCCATACACCATATTTACTACTGCCATATCGCTTTGTACCGAGTATGGGCAGTATGTAATCGGCTATGCTTACTCCAATTGTTAGTAATGCATAAAAAATTAGCATGTTAGCAGAATAAGGGTGAGCAGATGTTAATTCCATTATTATTAAACCGAGATAACTGAGCGGTGGACCTGGCACACCAGGCAATATGCACCCAGCTATTCCTGCTATTATTACTATACCAGCTAATATTGTCAGGAAGAGATCCATCAGCTTGTTCCTGTTATTTTTTTGATTACTTCGTTTATATCTGATGTTGGGCGTTCGCAGGCAAAATCTCTGCAAAGATATATTGTTGGCTTGCCGTCTAACGCTTTCATATCTTTGGTAAAAGGAGCTAATAATTTAATATTTTCGTCCCCTCCTATTTTTCCAATTATTACCATATTGGGTTGATAAACGTTGTTTAGCAAATATAAAATTTTATGGCTTTCTTTCGTATTTGCTACAACAACAATTTCAATAGAGTCATTTAGCAGCAAATTCAATGCAGAAAGAAAATGCGTAAATATCCCGGGAGCTGCTTCTATCGTATTTGTAAACGCTTTTGTTGTTTTTTCTGCTATATCAAAATATTCATTTTTGCCAGTCATCTTCCACAGTCTTGCTAAGTTCATAAGCATTATCGAGTTACCTGAGGGAGTGGCTCCGTCGTAAACTTCCTTTTTGCGGGCTATCAGATCTTTGCGTGATGAGGGCACCATAAAATAACCTCCATTTTCCTTATCGAAGAAAAGCTCTCTGACGGTTTTCTCAAGGTTTACGGATAGCTTCAGATATTCTGACTTGAGAGTAGCCATGTAGAGTTCAATAGTACCGTAAATAAAGAAGGCGTAATCGTCTAATGTTGCTTCTATGCCTACATCTCCGTCTCTATATCTGTGGTGAAGAGTGTTGTTTTCGTCCATCATGTTTTTCAATATAAAGCTGTGGGCATTTTCTGCGGCTTCTAAGTATTTTTTGTTATCGAATATAATAGCAGCTTTTGCTAAAGAGGCGATCATCAATCCGTTCCAATCGGTTAGTATTTTATCATCTAAGCCGGGACGAATTCTTTTATTTCTTTTATTGAATAATAATTCTCTCGATTTATTTAATCTTTTAGTTACTTCACTATTAGTAATTCCGTGCTTTTTAGATAGATCTTCGGTTGATTCGAATACGTGAAGTATGTTATTCCCGGCAGGTTCATTTTCGAAGTTTTCAAAATAATTGCCTTCTTTTAAGATGCCAAAAGCCTTACAAAATAGTGGTGCTTCGTCGCCCAATATTTCTTTGATCTCCTTATAAGTCCAGACGTAGAATTTGCCTTCCACACCTTCGGAATCGGCATCTTCAGCGGAATAGAAACCTCCGTTTTCGCCAGTCATGTCTCTAAGTATGTATTCAAATATTTCTTCGGCTGTTTGTTTGTAAAATTCATCTTTAGTAGCTTGGTAAGCTTCTATATATGCCTGAGATATCAGAGCCTGGTCATAAAGCATCTTCTCGAAATGTGGAACAAGCCATTTTTCATCTGTGGAATATCTGTGAAAACCGAAACCGATTTGATCATAGATACCTCCATTCCTCATTTTGTAAAGAGTATTATTGACGATTTCTAAAGCCGGTTCACTATCATGTGTCTGATAATATCTCAAGAGAAATAAAATATTGCTCGGAACCGGGAATTTTGGAGCGGTGCCGAATCCTCCGTTTTCGCTGTCATAAGATTCAGCAAGTCCTCTGTATGCTTCAAAAAATATTTTTTTGTTGGGAAGAATATTGGAGGAAGTATGAACCTCTTTGTTTAATTGAGAAGAAATACTTTCAGCGGAAGCCATGATTTTATCTCGCTGCTCTTTCCACAGATGGTCTATTTTATCTGCTATTTCCATCAAGCCCTGCCGTCCCCATTTAGATTCTTTCGGGAAATAAGTGCCAGCAAAAAATGCGTGCTTGTCGGGGGTCATAAATACTGACAGAGGCCAGCCGCCGCTACCTGTAAGCATCTGGCACACAGTCATATAAATAGAATCAATATCGGGGCGCTCTTCCCTGTCAACTTTTATGCAAACAAATGCATCGTTTAGTTTTTGAGCCATTTCTACATCCTCAAAAGATTCTTTTGCCATAACGTGACACCAATGGCAGGTAGAATAGCCGACAGATAAAAATATCGGTTTGTCTTGCTTTTTCGCTTTCTCGAAGGCTTCGTCGCCCCATGGCATCCAGCTTACAGGGTTGTGTGCGTGCTGTAAAAGATAAGGGCTCTTTTCGTTTATTAGTTTATTAGTTTTCATAAGAATCTCCTGATTAATTGACGTTTGCCTTCCTGCCGCTAAGTTTCATCACCGCAGCAGCTATGGACGGAAGTGAATCTGAATATGTATAAATAATATTTTTCGTATCTATATTCTTAGATAGGTATGGATTTCCGAATAGTATTGTAATTGTTTCTTTTGCCTTAGAGAATTTTGACATTATTTCTTTTATCTTACCAGATATTTCTATTCGTTTTTGATATGCTTTGCCTTTTGCGAAAAAGCAAAATATAACGAGATCGGCAAACTTGATTTCTTCAATGAATTTAAGAAGTTCTTCATCAGTTATAGTATCATTAAGGAAGCCAAAATGAACATCGTTATCTATTGCCTGTGCAAGCATCTTAAAAAACAGTATTCCTTTGTCCATCTCCTCGCCGAAAACGAAAGTGAAGCCGGCTATTACTTTGTCTGGGGTTAGTGGCACTAAGTCCTGTCTTCCTTCAAACTTTAAAGCTGGTTCGGCGGCTTCTAATGCAATTTTCTGATGTTGCATGGCATAGTGTTCTAAATCCTTTTGGTCAATATCAATAATTGGTAAAGTAAGCCCGCACCACTGCTTTTCTTTGTAAAGTTTTTTGGCAGATAATAATGCCTGCTGGTAATATGTTTCATTATTATTTATTTCACTTTCCAGAGCATTTAGTGCCTGGGTGGGGTTTTCCGGCATAAAAATTATGTCATTCCCCGCGATAAATGCTTCAAGAGCCGCCTCTCCCGAATTAAAATGTTCAGTAATTGCCTTCATATCTAATGCATCAGTAAGCACAATGCCTTTGAAATTCAATTCATTATTTAATATATCAATTATGGGTTTGGATATCGAAGCGGGTTTTCCTGTATCATCTATTGATGGAACGGCAAGATGACCAACCATTATTGATTTTACACCGATTCTGATGGCTGCCTCAAAAGGAATAAGCTCAAGATTTTTAAATGAATCATAAGTTTTATTCAGGATAGGCACTCCTATATGAGAGTCAACGTCAGTATCGCCATGACCTGGGAAATGCTTGGCGCAGCTAAGTACTTTTTCTCTCTGAGTCCCTTCGATATAGGCATTGGCGCTATTGCTTACTACATCTTCGCTTTCGCCGAATGAACGTATATTGATTATTGGATTGTTCATGTTGGAATTAATATCGCAAACCGGGGCGAGATTCCAGTGAATACCCACCATTTTAGCTTCTTTTGCTATTATTGAAGCAACCTGCTTTATTGTTTTTAAATTACCTGCTTTGCCGAGAGCCATGGCTTTGGGGAACTCTGTGCCATTATCAAGCCGCATGGTCAGACCATGTTCAAAGTCGGCACAAAATATCAATGGTATATCAGAGAGTATCTGCAAGTCGTCAATAATAATCCTGACTTGCTGAGGTGAGCCTTGAAAGATACAGAATCCCCCTACACCTTCGTTTACTAAGTGATGTATTTGCTGTTTGTATTCCGGTTCTTTTGTATATCGGTCTATCGATAAGCGAGGGATAACTAACTGAGCGGCCAGTTTGCGGGTTGTTAATTTATTGATATTGCTCATAAAATGTAATTAATCCAAAAACTTAATATTCTCTCCTTCGTAATTCTTTAATAATAAACGTATATCGTCGCTAATTCTTTGAGGTTTGTTTTCTTTTACATTCAAATGCACAAGTGTAGCTTTTGCAGAAACCAATGGAATGCCATTGGTTAATGTAATAATATTTTCAAAATTAAGAGATGAATTTCTAACAGAAGATACTCTGGTAAAGACTTGATACTGGTCATTGAAGCGGGCGGCATTCATATAATCAATTTCTGAGTGTACCACCATAAGAGGCAAGTCATTAATAAATTCGTCAGGAGAAAGCTTAGCACCCAATATTCTGAAATAATCAGTTCTTGCTGATTCTAACCAATAGAGGTACTTTATATTGTGGACCACTCCAAAGGAGTCAACTTCGGCAAATTCCACAGTGCCGTCTTTTTTATGTTTAAACATATTGATTATTGATTTCAATTCTGCTGCATTTTTGTTCATATTGGATTACTTATTAGTGAACAAAGTTTCTAAATATTTGCCAGCTTCGTTATGTTTGGCATAAAAGAGATCATAATCGGATTCTTTACCGCTTTTTAAATATCTGTTTAAAAGGGAAGCATCTTCCTTTAGAATTATACAGGCATTTTCTATCTGACCAATAAATTCTTTGTCGTTATCGGAAAGTGTTACATCTTTTTTGATTTTCTTTAGATTATCTTCCGTTAGCTTGTTGATGTTTTCTATGGAATCTAATATCTCCCCGTAACCTTCTAACTGAAAGTCATTTACAATATTTTCGTTTATTAAGCTAAGAGAAAGATAAACAAGATATAGATTCGAGGATGAAAAAACGCCAATAGATTCAAGAAGTTGGGCTTTCTCTTCGTAATGATCTGCTGATTCAGCGTCATTAGTATATATACAAATTATACTTACTGATAGAATTAAAGAAATCAATATTTTAGCTTGTAAAGATTTCATAACGGCACCTTAATTTATTAAATCATCAATTAATTCAACTATTGTATTAGCGGCTGATAT
>CAYQTZ010000216.1:0-5326 GCA_964420565.1 uncultured Hyphomicrobiales bacterium | reverse complement strand
CGCAGTGCTGATACTCTATTTCATCATGGCAGTGATTTTCAAGACTTTCATCTATCCGCTTATAGTATTGTTTACAGTGCCCTTGGCAATGGCTGGCGGCTTTGTCGGACTGAAATTAGCGAACATTTTCATAGCCGATACTCCATTTGATATTATGACTATGTTAGGATTTATAATGCTCATAGGAATGATGGTGAATAATCCTATTTTGATCATTCATCAATCCCTAAATAACATTGATAAACACAATATGCCCGCAAGAGAAGCTGTTCTCGAAGCAACTATGACAAGAATAAGACCTATCTATATGAGTGTGCTGACAACAGTTTTTGGGATGATGCCTTTGGTAATTGCTCCGGGTGCAGGCTCTGAGCTGTATCGTGGCTTGGGTAGTGTTGTTCTTTCAGGGCTATTCATATCTACATTCTTTACGATATTTTTAGTCCCCTCACTTTTACTCTTTTTTGTAAAAGATAGAAAGAATTAGTATTCTTCTACGTGCAATGAGCCAGTTTGATCGGAAGTATGTTTTTTATAATTTTTCTTATTCAAAAAGTTAGTAATAGACTCTACCATCTTAGGATTTCCGCATAAGTAGAAATGGGTCTTCTCTGGGGATATTTCAATTCCTGCTTGATCTTGAAGTAATCTATTCTCAAGATGCTTTTCAATATAGCCGGTTAGCCCGGTCCATGTATCGTCAGCTTTAAGTAGAGTTGGGAAATAATAGAAGTTCGGGAAAGCGCCTTCAATAAATTTCAACTCGCTGTAATATCCCAGATCCCATGGGTAAGCAGCCCCGTGAAATACTGCCATTTTAATATTCGAATTTTCGGCTAAGTGGCTGCGTAGGAAACTAATATATGGTGCTAAGCCTGTGCCTGTGGCAACCATCACTATATTGCAATCCTTAGGAGTATCATTTAGATTGAAAAATCCGAGTATCTCAGTATCTACCCACATTCGTCTGCCCTGAGTTAGATTGAACAGACGAGGTGTAAGCATACCTGATTTCACCTGACTGATATAAAATTCAAAATTCTGGGTTTCGTGGTTAGCAGAGGCAATAGAATAAGCTCTTTTAATTAATTTTGTTTCCGGAGCTTTTTCGACAGGCATTACTGAATTGGGAGAACGCGGTTCAGATCCCAGCATACCAATTTTAGTATATTGACCTGCCACAAATTGTTCGCGTGAAGTGTCCGTTCTGATTCTTAGTATCATCAGATCGGGGGTTATCATTATTTTGCCTGTTACTGTTGAGTTATATATAGATTCTTGCATAGTAGTCTTCTAAAAATATTTAAAAATATCATGATTTAGTTTTATAAATATCAGATGTCAATAATCCCCATTTTGCGAAACGATGTATGACGGAAGTAAGTAATACTCCAAGCCCATACTTTACGCTCCGCTGGAAATTAATAGAGGAAGCTTCCTTGAAATATTTTGTTGGACAGGTAATCTCGCCTATCTCAAATCCTGCCATAAAAATTTGCGATAGCATCTGGTTGTCAAAGATAAAATCATCAGAGTTAGCTTCATAGTTTATCTTTTTAAGCACAACTGCAGAAAATGCTCTGTAACCTGTATGATACTCAGAGAGTTTCTGCCCAATGGTATAATTCTGGAATAAAGTAAGAAATCTGTTTGCAATATATTTATACTTAGGCATGCCGCCACGCAGGGCGCCACGACCAAGTATCCGCGAGCCAAGCACCACAGGATATACATCATTTGCAATAATATAAGCCATAGATTCTATTAGCTTAGGTGTATATTGGTAATCGGGATGAACCATGATTACAATATCGCCATTAAGCTCTAAAGCTTTATTATAGCAAGACTTCTGGTTACCTCCATATCCGCGGTTATTTGTATGAATCACTACATTTTTAATGCCTAATAACTTTGCTGTTTCTACAGTTTTGTCAGAGCTGGCATCATCTACCAATACTACATCATCTACTACATCTAATGGTAATTCACTGTAAGTTTTCTCTAAAGTATGCTCAGCATTATATGCTGGCAAAACGACTATTACTTTTTTTCCTTTTATCATCTGATCTGTCCGATAATTATTCTTCCTGAATTCAATCTACAAATTTAAGTAATTATTCAAATAAAGAAAACTAATAGAGCAAATCTTATTGATTTTCTTTGTATATTTCTTTTAAAACTGCATAGATGCCTTCTACCACCAACCCTCTTCGATATTCAATTATTAAATCCTGTTGATTAAGTCGAGGTAGTAAAATCTCAGCCGAACCGCCGGTAATGAATATTTTTGTTTTATAAAAATGAAAAACTTCCTCGCTTATCAATCTCAGTATTTCTTTGATACTCCCCGTTACGCCAAGTATAATGCCTGATCTAAGAGCATCTGCAGTGTTTTTCCCAAGTGGAGATATTTCGCCGTTCAAATCAACTTCCATTAATTTGTCAGCATTTTCTGCTAATGCCCTTATCTGGGTGTTAACACCTGGGAAAATAGTTCCACCAAGGAATATACCTTTTGAATCAATGGCATTGATCGTTATTGCAGTTCCGCAATCTATAGTGATAAGCGGAGCATCAGCGTGCTTCATAGCTCCAATCAATCCGAAAACACGGTCATAGCCAATGCCTTGAATATGATTGAATTTAACTGTTTTTTGATTTGCCAGAAGATCTTTATCAAAAAGAATATCTTTTATTCCAATCTCGCCAAGTAACATAATTACCTTGACTTTCACATCATCGTTCACGGAAGAAATCCCGCAGACAGGCAATGATCCGCTTTCAATAAACACTTTCCTAAACTGATTATCCCACCCCCTCATACTATGGTCGAATGCATAAATATCCTTGTCAATTTTTACTTTAATTCTGCTGTTGCCGATGTCAATAGCAGCAATATTTTTCCTGGATATTTCAAGTATATTCATTTCAGAGTTTTTCAAATCGTTTAATTTTTCTTAAATTTCAGTTTTTGTAAATATAGAAAATTATTCGGGAAAGAAGAAATCATTAAAATACATTTTAGAAATCGAACATTGAAAGTTGTTTCAAAAAATATTTTGGCAAGAGCTTTATTCATTGTGATAATTGCAATTAATTTTATTATTGATACTGCTTACACTCAAAATGGTTTTGTTTGGTCAGAACCGATGAATATTGAAATACTTAACAGCGAAGCCAATGAATTTGCACCATCATGGAATAAGTATGAGCAATTCTTATACTTTAACTCTGACAAATATGGATACTCTGAGTTCTATATAACTGAATATAAGGCAGATATGGGTTTTACAAAACCATTTTTGGCTAAAGGTAGCATTAATAAAAGCAAAAATAATCAATCATATATTTCTTTTATCGACCAGAATGAAGCTGTTTTTAGCTCCTATCGTATGACTGAGAAACGGCCATATTTAAACTTGCATTCATGCAAAAGAAAGAAGAATGAATGGGGCGAAACATCAACGATAAATGAGCTTGCCGGCGATTTTTTTGCAGCTCATCCGACTATCTCCCCAGACGGAAAGACAATGATATTTTCTACAACTATGGAATCCGAAAAGGGCGACACAGACCTTTGGGCTGCTTATCTGCAAGACGACAAAACATGGAGCCAACCCGTCTTTATCAGCGAGCTGAATACTTCTGGCAATGAAATTACTCCTTTTTTGGTATCAGAGGACACATTATTTTTTGCCAGCAACGGTCAGGGAGGACCCGGCGGATACGATATTTTTTATTCAGTAAAAAGCAAGGGGCTTTGGCAAAAGCCATATCCTCTGTCTGGTTTAAACACAGAATATAACGAATCAGATTTTATAATTATTCAGGGAAATCTTGCTGTATTTTCTTCAGACAGACCCGGCGGCAAAGGCGGCTTAGATCTATGGTCTGCTTTCTTGGAAACCGAGGAAGCTCCAAAGCAGGAATATCTTGCTGATTTTGAATTATCAATAGCCTTGCAAGCAAGTAGTATAAAAACCCACAGAGACTTACTGTATAATCAATTTTATATACCAAATATCATTAGAATTGATACGAATTATAAAGTTAATAGTAATAAAACAAATGTATTATCAGTCGCCTGCAATGCATATCATATAATAGATAGTGTATATAAAAATAAATTTTCAATTTTAGCAGAGCAATTCAGGAATTCGAACAACAAAGTAATTGTTACATCTTTCGGAGATAATCCTGAGATAAGGGGATTAACAGAGAATATTCTGACTATTTTCGAGAAGAATTTTGATATCAGCAGGCATAGGTTCATAGTTCAAAATATTAAAAATATAAATACCAAATCAATGTATCTTTCCTTTCAGCTTGATGGTGATGTCCTATCTTCATTCTATAAGCTTGGCAAAGACTCCATCTCTATGATGCCGCCTGTGGTTGAGCTTAGCATTGATGCTCGCCCACGTAGATTGATGAAATCCTGGCTGCTTGAAACAATACTTAACAATGATCTTGAGTTATCTGATGAATCTGGCGAGCAGGTACCAGCAAGGGTTATCACAGACCTAAGGCAACACGAGTGTGATCTGGCATATAGCGATTCTGTGGTATTCAATATTACAGGTTTAGATAGTCTGAGCAGAAAAGCGAAAGAACACATTAAATTGCCTGTGATCCATACTATCAGCGAAAAAGCAGAGATCATTGTTTATGGCAATATCGAATATTACTCATATTTTATTTTAATATTCGAGCCAATATTCTTAGAAAAATATGGTTATTATAATGAGTTTTTCGATCATGTAAAAAGCAAATATCAGAAAGGAAAAAATGTCATATTGCATGATTTTTCATATTTTAATGGTACATCCAATAGAGATCAGATAAATGAAGATATATCTTGTGCTAATGCTCTTTCTGCCTTGCTTAAAGAGAAATGTCAGGTATCAGAAAATGATATTGAATTAGTTAGAATAACTGATAATAAAAAGATAATGCCATTTAGTAATGACTTAAAGCCGTATGTCGTTCAGTTATTGATTCAGAAATAATATCATAGGAGATGGATTTTGATCTACAAAGCATTCAAGAAGTCCAGTAGCGGTAGAAAATGATTTATATCTTACTCTTATCTTCGGTTATTTGAAGATTTATTAGTCGTTTTGTATTAGCGTTAAGTCAATTATTGATCTTTATTTAATAATTTTTAATTATAATCTGTTAACTAATTGCTATTTCGGGTAGGACAATCATCCCTGATTGATTATTTTAGACCATTGCAAAACCAAAGGAAATCCCCCTATGTCCTCCTTATCCCGACAAGTCGGGATCTTCGATAAAAAAGTGGGATTTTATCTTACTTCCCCGC
>CAYQTZ010000215.1:0-5326 GCA_964420565.1 uncultured Hyphomicrobiales bacterium | reverse complement strand
TCTTCCTCAGGAATGAAAGATTATATTTTAAAAAAAGATTCAGATGATATTTATTGCTTTATGGTCTTTAATCCTGAATTGATCAATGTGCGAATGGACGAATGGATAACAAAAAAAGAGAATACATGCTTTGCCGATACTGATGCAAATTTAGATATATCTATTAA
Organism: uncultured Hyphomicrobiales bacterium; assembly: GCA_964420565.1. Classification (GTDB taxonomy): domain Bacteria; phylum Bacteroidota; class Ignavibacteria; order Kapaibacteriales; family UBA2268; genus CAYQTZ01. The sequence continues at coordinate 5,159 of CAYQTZ010000215.1, read as the reverse complement.
AATTGAAAGCACTTATACAGGGTTACTCTATATACTCATCCACGAATGCACCCATGTAATGGATTATACTACTACAGTTACACCTTACGTGGAACCTGACATTGGGAAATTAAATAATTCACTATATAACACATCTGCTTTCACTGATAGCGTCTGGGCTGATTACCGAACTGCCCACAGCACAAATAGCTTCGAGCTACGAGACAAAATCTCCTTTTATGGCTATAGCAATGGTCCTTTGATAGCAGATACAAATGCAATAGAGATATATACTAACTTCAGCCGTAGTAATTTTGTTTCTTTATATGGTTCAATGAACTGGGCAGAAGATTTAGCAGAATATATGACCTTTTTTCATTTAACGCAAAAACTTGAACTGGAATATTCCATTAACGTAAGCTATTATAAATCCTTAGAATTTTCCTATAGACCTTTTGAAAAAGCAGAGATATTAAGCAGGATAAACAATCTGCCTGATTTCTATTAACAGCAAAAAGCCCAGCTACATAGCTGGGCTTTTTTACTCATTATATATGGGTTTATTACTCAACGATTATTCTTTGTACTGCCTGCTCGCCATTTTTAGATTCAACTGCTATAAGATACATTCCCGGGGCAAGCTCGCCAAGCTGAATATCTTTTCTGATCAATCCGCCTTCAGCTCTCTCATAAGCATTGATTTCATTAATTCTTCTGCCGTATAAGTCATGCAAAGAGATTTTAAACTCTCTTGCATCAGTCAAATTAAACTGGATATTAGCATCTCCGGAAGTCGGGTTCGGAAAAACGTGCAGATTTTCTATTGCGCCGCTGCAGGATCGCCAAATATCTAAGAAAGCTTCCTCGCCCTTTATTGGAGTCTGGCAGACATTGCTTGTATTCTGCAGAACATCGAGCTCAATTTCTATCATATCAGATACTCTGGCAGGTAATTTTTCCAACAGTTCCGGAGTGGCATCAAACCAGAGGATAAATGAGAAATCATCGCCATCTTCTTCGATTGGAACTTCTATCGGTATCATTTTATTTACCCGGATATAGTTATTGATATCGCGCTCTATGTTGTTAAATCTTTTGATGAAAAGCATATTATTTTCGTCATGTTTTCTTTTATTCATTCCTTCTAATTCTTTCAGGTCAATATCAATAAATCTTTGGATAAGACTATCAGACATTTTCAATGTAGAATTTTTCAAAGAGTCAAAATCAAATTTGTTCATTATAAATTTCTTGATAATTGAATCTAATTTAAAACTACTTGTTAAGACGGTGTCGCCATAGAGTTTATATATTTTTTTGGAATCATCTATTTTACCCTGATTCAGCTTTTGCTGCTCTATTAATTCATCAAGACCTTCCTTTAGCTCTTCGAGCTCCTCTTCGTGCCATTCAAAATTAAATTTCTTGAGTTTAATATCTAAGTCTTTCATTCTTTGCTTATCGAAAACAAAGACGGAGCTCATAATTACTGAATCACCATCATTTATTATATAATTGTTAGATGAATCAATACTTGCGATAATAATAGAAGAAACATCTGGCATTTCTGAGTTATTCTCATTTAGTTCTATATTATTGCTATTTACAATTACTTTTTGTTCTTTGCTATTATCGCTATCATCAATATTACGATGGTATGAAGTAATAGTCTGATTAGTTTTAATCCTGATCTCATTCCCTGAGTTATCCTCGTGAACGTCGTCAAAGACAGAGTAATAAGTCTTCGTTGTCAGATCGTCCCTATCGTTAAATACTTCTACTCTTCGGTTTCCTTTATTATCAGTAATTATTCTGGGCGAGATACAATTATCAATATCAGTTATTTCCCACTCACTATTTCTTACTATACCCCAATCTTTCATCACTACAGTACGGACAGGAATTTTACTCACCCAGTTATCGCAATAAGCAAGACCATAAGGACTTTTGTGGTTATTGCGGCTGTTATCATCTTTGATCACTTCAATACCAAGCTTCGCTAATTCTTCTTTGCTTAACTGAATTACATTGATACCTTTTATACTTACCTTTTCATCACTGATAGTTTTTATACTTTCTGTCTGAACATTATCATTTCTTATAATTACACTGCGCTCAGTATCTTTGGGTTTGTCTTCGACTTCGGTACTGTTCATTACATCTGCTATACTCTCTACTTTGCGATCCTGCTCGTCAATATTGTCATTAACATTATAATTAGCAATAAAATCTTGTATTTGCTCATTGCGATGGTTAGACACAATATCGTTTTCTGTAGGCTTATCACTATCGCTATTGAAAATACCGAAGGATAAGATGCCAACTAATGCTATAGAAGCTGCTGCTGTTGTTATTATATTCATTGTTTTTATCCCTTTTAATTTTTTCCAAAACTTATTTGAGTAAGTAGCATTCCCTGCAACGCTATTCTCTAATATATTGCGCGCTTTTTCCATAGAGTAAACCGGCTGCTGGTTTCTTGCTTCTTCGAAATACTTGTCTATATTTTTAATTTTCTTCATTGTATCCACTCATTTCAAATTTGTTTGAGCTTAAAATTTGTATTAATATCATTTTCTTTCAGGTAGCTATTGTTCCTCAGAGCTCCGTTCTTTTTTGATAAAACTGAAACAGGGCTTTCTCCGAGCAATTCTGCGAGTTTTTGCCTACCTCTTTTCAATCTGGTTTTCACACCAGATAAGGTACCTCCCTGCACTTTTTGAATCTCCAGCAAGGAAAATCCTGAGATCTCAAATAGTGCTAATGCTTCCCTTTGCTTGTCCGGCAGTTTCTGCATCGCATGATATAAAAGATCAACATCTGCTTTTACATCTGGCAGCGAGTCAGAGCTTGCCCTGTTGAAAACTTCCGAATCTTCATATTCATCATAGCTCGAAAATATACGCAATCGCCACTTGTTGCGTTTATACTTTCTTCTGACTATAGTGAATAGGTAACTCTTGAAAGCATCCTTATCCTTTAGATTTTCAAAGTTCTCGAAAGCCGTAAGCAACGTATCGCTTACTAAATCGCGGGCATCTTCGGTATTGCCTGTCAAAGCTCTGGCATACCCCGAAAGATTCTGCCAAATCGGCTCGAGTAGCGAAAGAAATATCTCTTTTTTTGCTCTTTCTGTCATTTTCATCAATCAATAAATTTCAGCATGCCTTATTTATCAGTAACGGAACTCAATAATTATTTTTTAAACATACCCGCTTCTAAGTGTTAAGAGTCATAAAACAGCAAAAAGTTTCAAAAAAAGTTTCAACCTACAAAAAAAAGCTATTTTGAAACCAAATGAATCACTTAGTGTAAATATATAATAGATGAGTGTTTTTTTTTAACTATTATTATCTTTTTATTATATTACAAAATAATTATTAGTAAAATTCGGGTGTATCATGTTCAAAATCAAGTCAATAATTACTCTGATCATTATAAGTGTATTGTTTTCCATAAATTTATATCCTCAAAAGTTTAGCGTTTCTCAAATCGACAATAGGAATTTCCCAACATTAAAAGTCAATTTAGAAGTTTTAGACGAGAACGGTGATGTTTATCAGGACCTAACTGTTAACGATTTCATAGTATCGGATGGCATCAATGTTCCGCCCTCCAAAGTGTTCCTCGATTGCAAGGATACCTCAGTCCAGCGTCCTGCACTTATTATACTTATTGTGGACCAAAGCGAATCGATGGCTGAAGATGATGGCAGTGGGACACCATGGAGCTGGTTAACTTATGCTGTGGATGAATTCATGAAATCTCTCAATATGGGAAACGGTACGAAAGTGGCTGTCCTCTCTTTCGCATTCGATTCTTATGAGAGATGCCCCTTCACAACTGACCGAGTGGCTGTTCTCGATTCTCTTATAAAAGTTCCTATTGGCGGAGGTACAGACTATAATTATCCATTTCTTGATCCCGGCGGAGTTACCATTCAAAAACTCTTCGATGACGAAGACCCATATTTGGAGAAACGAAGATTAGCTATCTTCCTAAGCGATGGTCAGCCAACAGCCACAAGAACAGTTGAAACTGATAAGATCATTCAAATACTCAGCGATTATGCTATAACGCTATATGGTATAATCATTAAAGATGATGTCCCGCAGAGTTTAACTACTATAGCCGAATCTACAAGCCCTAACGACACACAGCAAATGACATTTACTGCCAAAAGCAAAGAGGACTTGAAGAGTATTTATAAAAATATTGCCCTTGATTACGATCCCCTTAAGATATGTTCATTAATATGGGAATCTGACTTTCGATGCCAGTTCGATAGAATTGCACAGATAACTTTAAAAGAAGATGAAAGTGTATTCAGATCACAAATGAAATCTCCCGTACTCGAATATGATGCCCCAATAGAAGAAGTCCAGCTCTCTGAGCAATTCATAGACTTCGGCAATCCTCAGCCAGAAGAAACTGTTACTTTCGATCTAACTATGACCGCTGGATACCCTTATTTCCAATGTACCGGATATAATATCACAAACCAACAGATATTCAAAGTTATAGACTGGGATGTAGATACACCGGGTAACCAACCATTCACCAATTTTACTTTAAACGAAGATGAATCATTAACTATCAGATTACAGCTATCTCAGGGAGTATATCAGGAATTTCACGAAGGCGAACTGATAATACAGGGCTCGCCATGTCCTATTAATATTCCATTAGTCGGCGGGATACCTTCGCTGCAGATCACTTATCCCAACGGCGGCGAGAACTTGTCAAAATGCGGAATTATACCTATTACATGGACAGGAGTCTCGCCCAATATCCCGGTTAAGCTTTATTACGGCGATGAAGATAATTGGGAGCCAATTGCTTACGCTGCCTTCGGACACGAACACAACTGGTCTCCCGAAAAAGAAGGTGTATTTAAAATTCGGGGTGAAATATCTGGAGATGACATTTATGTGAGCTGCGCCCAGAATGCTGGAGGAATAGGAGACGATGCCGCTAAAAGCATTGCGCTTTCTGATGATGGTAAATTTGCTTATGTTACAGGATATTTCGCCGAACAGGCTACTTTTGGATTCGACAATCAAAAAACTCTATATGCCGATAAGAGAAAGCGAGAGATTTTCGTTGCAAAATATAGTACCGAAGATTGCTCACTTATAGATGTAAGATCTTATGGTGGCAGAGGTATGGATAGTGCCAAT
>CAYQTZ010000214.1:0-5327 GCA_964420565.1 uncultured Hyphomicrobiales bacterium | reverse complement strand
AAAAGATTTGGAATTTAACACAGTACCTCTTACCAAGCGGGGAAGTAAGATAAAAAGTCCCCTCGGTCCACTCTTACCAAGAGGGGATGTCTAATGTAATCATGTTCTTACGCTGAAAGCCGACTAAACCACTCTTCTCCAGATAAACACACTTCCGACTCCTGCTAACAAGCCGATAAATATTATAACTGCCCATTCGGTGAGGGTGGGGATTATGACATAACCAAATGCTCTGAGCTTGGGATAATGATATTCTGAATCTACAATATCGTAACCCATAACCCATGTATTTTCAAAATCAAAGCAACCAGTAAAGCTTGATTGGTTAGCAAATTGCAAAGGAGTAAGTTCCTCAATTTGGGGATCAGGAAGATCGCTATTGTTACCAGTATCGTATAAATCCGCACCTTCAAAACCCCAATAACAGCAGGCGAAATTTCCATTATCATTCCAACCAACAAAACCACCTGCATCGCTACTACTTATTGGTTCTCCAATAGAATAGCAATCGCTGATCATACTTTGATAATTATATCCGCAGAAGCCTCCGACTTTATCATTACCATCAGCATTTCCGGTAGCATAACAATTGCTGATAGTACTATTATCATTAGCTCCGCAGAAACCAGCGACATTATCATCGCTTCCAGCAGCACTCCCTGTAGCATAGCAATTGTTGATTTCACTATCATAATGATTCGATCCACAAAAACCACCAACATTATCATCACTTCCAGCAGCACTCCCTGTAGCATAGCAATTTTCGATTGTGCTACTATTAAAATTATGTCCGCAGAAGCCACCAATACGACTAACACCGGTAGCATTTCCGATAGCATAGCAATTGCTGATGGTGCTTTGATAATTCCATCCACAGAAGCCACCAACATTAGCATTGCTTCCGGTAGCGTTTCCGATAGCATAGCAATTGCTGATGGTACTTTGAAAATTCCATCCACAGAAACCACCAACATTAGCATCGCTTCCAGTAGCATTTCCGGTAGCATAACAATTGCTGATAGTACTATTATCATTAGCTCCGCAGAAACCAGCGACATTAGCATTGCTTCCAGTAGGGTTTCCGGTAGCGTAGCAATTGCTGATGGTACTATTATCCTTATTCCATCCGCAGAAGCCACCGATAATCCAAGATCCAGTAACATTTCCGGTAGAGTAGCAATTGCTGATGATACTTTTATCATTAGCTCCGCAGAAGATGCCAACATAATTATTTCCTGTGATATTTGCATCTTCAATCCCGAGATTGCTTATATTAGCTTCATAAATATAGCCAAATAAGCCAATAATATCTGAATTTCTATTAATATAAAGATTGGATGTATTGTAACCATTTCCATTATATACACCTGAAAATTTTATAGTTGTATTGCCTATTGGGAAAAACCCCTTTTGATCGTCAGCATCCCATGTCGCAGAACCATTTCCGTCCCAATCCACATTTTGTTCATTTACATCGAAAGAAATGTTTGATGTTTGAATAAAATTAGCTCCCCAGTCTCCTGAAGTATTTGATAGTTCAATCAAGTCATCTGTTGTTGCGATTTGGTATGGATTGCCTGCTGAACCGTCGCCGCTGGAATAAGTACCTGCTAATAAATCAATACCTGTAATAATAACCAAAGCAATAAAAACCAGCGTCAATCTTTTCATTATACCAATCCTTATAAAACAATTATTTAAAATATGTTATAGATGATCTTTAATAGAATATAACTGAGAGTCATCACAAACATACAGACAAAAAGACAGAAATTCAAATGTTTTTTAGTTCCCAACCCATTCTCTCTCATTCCCAAACTCGGCTATGGGAATGATTATTTGCATCCATGTAGGAAACACCCCTCGGTCCCCTCTTACCAAGAGGGGAAGTCCAATGTTATCAAACTTTTAAGCTGACCGCTGAATGCTATAAAATCGAAACACCCCTCGGTCCCCTCTTACAAAGAGTAGAAGTAAGATAAAAATCCCCATCTTTTAAGAGCGGGTGTTTAAGAATTAAATCGGATATATTTTCTGCATGATATGTGGCTGGCATCGTGAAGTTGGACTAATCTCTCATGCGTTTCAGAAGAAAACGATTTTTGACGGATTAACACCAATCAGGAAAAAACGTGTGGCTTTTTTTGCAGATAAATTGTCATAGATAGCCAGCTCTCCGTTTATTTGATGATTCTTTGCATTGCAGACCCACAGCGCATTATCTAAGGGGCTGACTGCCAAAGCATACCAGATTTCTGCCGGCTTGGGATTTGCTATCAATAATAGGGGTGGCTGGTCTGAAGTTATATCAAGTAAATATATGTCATTATTAGCTATAAAGATTAATGTATCTTTCGTAGATGTAAACTCAATACTCATAGCATCTATTTCCCATCTGCGTGTTTCGCTGAGTGTATTCAGATTATATTCCACAATTCCACCAACAGAGTCGAATTCTGCAGTAATATGATAATAGCAGCAATAAAGACGCTGTTTTTTTTCATTGATGAGTAATTCTATCGCGTTGGGCATATCATCTAAAAGCGCTATCTCCTTGCCGGAATTTGCATCTATAACTGAAACTGTGCCTGCTTTTGCTTCTTTTCTGCGATAATAACCATAGCCTGAATTTGCTGCAAATATTAGATCCTGATATACTGCAATACCTTCCGGAGCAGGACCTGTGGGTATTGTCTTTTCTGCCAGCTCGAGTGTTTTGGGATTAAAAATATGCAATATATCAAGGTAGAGATCAGAAATGAAAGCTGTGCTGTCATTCATTATGGCTATTTCTCTGGGGGCAGAGTTCTCGGGAAGTCTAATCCTGCCAATTGATTCTCCTGTTTCAACGTGGAATACTTCTATTACTTTAGCAGATGTTACAGCGACAAAAGCAGTATCACCAAAAAGGACAATGTCATTTGCAAGATCGCCGAGAGCCATAGCTGGATTAGAACGATTGAAATAATCTGCTATTAGGTTTCCGCTCTTTCTGTCATATCTTGCAAGCGATGAGTTGCCCTGTCCCCAGATACCCTCGCATAATACAAATGCTCCATCTTTTGCGGTTTCATGATAAATCATTTTCTTTGGACCGATAGGATCCTGCACGCATGATATTAAAAAGATCATCAGTAAATATTTAAGCCATTTCATGCTAATATACAAGTATTTTCTTAATAAATATTTCATTTCCTTTTGAAACTCTTAAAAAATAAACTCCTGTGGAAAATTCTGAGCAATCAATGATCCCCTTATTCTCAATATACTTTTCTGTAATTACTGAGCCATTAATATCATAAAGAATAATATGGAGACCTGTGGAGTAAGTTGCAACAGAGTATATGTTATGAGCTATTTTCTTAATGTCAAATAGCTTATCTCCTATGATCCTTGATGAGTTTGGGCGATCCCTTAGATGCAAACCCACAACCGCATCCAGATCAAATCCAGTAATAATGGGGTCATAGTATTTATGATCAGGATTGGACTTTACTATTTGCGAAATATCAGTTATTTTTATATGACTTATATGATCTAATCCAACATCAGCCAGATCAAAAGCATCGCCTCCTATTGATTCAGGGTCGCATGGATTGCCGTGCCCGGTAGTCGGCGTAATGCCTGCACAACCGTCCAGGGTTTGCTCGTCATATTGAAATTCAATGAAATTAAAACCATCGTTGCTTACAGCTACTTTAGCTGGCTCGACAAAAAGCTTTTTAGTAGCAGGATTCTGAAACGCATTCTCAAAGATCATAAAGTCCGGGCCTTTTAGATCTTCTATAATATAATCTTTGAAACCTACTATTATTTCTCCACCAAAACCAAGTGAGAGCATTTCCTCAGGATTTTGCTCAGGCACCTGATATGTAGCAATCTCTGAAGGAAAGTCGAATATATTCTGAGGGTAATATTCTTCTCCCTGCCCTGCATTTTGCCCAATACCGGGCAGAAAGGAATAGACAGTATCTATTCCGCGGCAATCATCCTGAGCAGCTATCAGCGCAGGAATTAAAAACAGGATAATATATATGACTTTTATCATTTTTTCACTTTCTCCAAAATCAAATTACGTTAAAGATGGGCAAGTATCAAAAAAATAAGAACGGGGTAAGAGTAATTAGGTTTATAAAGCCTTGGTCATAAACAATATATTCTTGTTATTTTTTCTTTTATATTCCATCGAATCCATCAATTCTTTAGCAAAAAAAATACCCAGCCCTCCTATTTGACGTTCTTCCAATGGTATATTAGTATCAGGATCCTCTTTCTTCATTGGGTCAAATTCTTTGGCATTGTCAGTAATAGTAATCAAAACTGCGTTCCCTTCGGATTTTATCTCGATCAGTATAACATCTTGCTCATATTCGTCATCGTAGCCATATTTGATGATATTAGTAACAATTTCTTCAATAGCAAGATTGATCTTAAAAGCAAACCCCTCAGGTATATGATTGTTATCAAAAAATGTCGCCATTTCTCCATTCAATCTATCCAGCTCAGCTAAATCATTCTTGAGATATAATATCATTTCATTTCCAGAAATTAACCATAGAAAAATATCTGATGAATATAATTAATATATTCAATTCTCAAATTTAATACTAAAACTTTCAGCATTCAAGGAAGAAATAGTAAATACATGAAATATATTTCTAATATACATATATCTGAACTCAATCGCCATGCGGAGGGAGTTTGCCCGCTTTTCTGGCGGCAAGTACTTCCTGCTCGCTTACAGTAATGTTCATATTGTTCATTTCCTGGTAAACGTAAGATAATATCAAGGCAATATCTTTGTCGGAGACTGAATTGTCTATTTCAGTTGTCATCACTCCGTTGTAGGTAATACCATTTACGGTGATCTTACCACTTCTGCCGTAGATCATACCTCTGAGCAATTCCTCAGTATTGGCACTTTTAATATAATCAGCATTTTTCAAAGGTGGATAAACTCGCCTAATTCCTCTACCATCATTTCTATGGCATTTAGAGCATTGCTTCATATATAGATCTTCAGCTCTGTTCATATTGGTTTTCGAAGAGCTTCCAGTAAGAGTTCCTGAAAAAAATAATAATAGTAAAGATGCTGCTATTGCTGAATAAACTAAAATTCCTGATCTATTCACTTTGCTCATATTCCATTACTCTATCGTATTATTAATAAATCACACTTTCTTATAAACGATTACATTGATCAAATTATTATTTGTTAATATACGGAAAGTGATAATAAAATAATAAATAGGTGCTAAGACCATTGAAAAATTCCAAAAACGATCCCACCCCGACCCTCCCTTACTACGCAAGGGAGGGAGTAAGCA